>NZ_BDLP01000816.1:0-214 GCF_001950415.1 Roseomonas sp. TAS13 | reverse complement strand
ACCGCTCCGGTACGCCGCAGTACAACATGGGTCTGTCGCGCCGCCGCGCCGACGCCGTGGCCGCCGAGCTGGTGCGCCAGGGCATCCAGCGCTCGGAGATCACGGTCGAGGCCTTCGGCGAGAGCCGTCCGCTGGTGCCGACCGCCGACGGCGTGCGCGAGCCGCAGAACCGCCGCGTGGAGATCGTCCTGCGCTGATCGCGCAGACGCTCCAG
>NZ_BDLP01000815.1:0-234 GCF_001950415.1 Roseomonas sp. TAS13 | reverse complement strand
GTTCTGCGCGTTCGGAGGGTGTCTGACGTCCTTCGAGGTGGCCCATGTGGACCCCTGCCGCCCGCGCGCAGCTTGCGCGCGGCTCCCAGCCTTATGCAACGTGCCTGACCGATGCCGAGTGGGCCCTGGTCGAGCCCTTCTTGCCAAGCCCTGCAAAGACCGGACGACCCCGGTCCTGGCCGATGCGGCGGGTGGTCGA
This sequence comes from Roseomonas sp. TAS13, assembly GCF_001950415.1. Classification (NCBI taxonomy): domain Bacteria; kingdom Pseudomonadati; phylum Pseudomonadota; class Alphaproteobacteria; order Acetobacterales; family Roseomonadaceae; genus Roseomonas; species Roseomonas sp. TAS13. The sequence goes on along the minus strand of NZ_BDLP01000815.1, from coordinate 35 downwards.
TGCGATCCTCTACGTGCTCCGTACCGGCTGCGCCT
>NZ_BDLP01000814.1:0-243 GCF_001950415.1 Roseomonas sp. TAS13 | reverse complement strand
GGGAGTGGCGGCCCTGGCCCTGCGCTTCGGTGTGCTGACCGCGGTCCGCTCGGCTGAGGTCCGGAATGCCGTTTGGTCGGAGATGGACTTCGCCAACCGGATCTGGACCATTCCGGCTCATACTCCGACCAGAGCGGTGCGCCCGGCAGTCCGAGGCGACGCAGGCCTGACGCTCCCATCCTGGCCAGCTTCGTCCAGTATTCGTAGTGGCCGCCATGGGTCAGGAACTCCCCGTAGGTTTCT
>NZ_BDLP01000813.1:0-244 GCF_001950415.1 Roseomonas sp. TAS13 | reverse complement strand
GACCGGCCGCCCCACCGCGCTCGCCATCACCGAGTACTTGTTGTTGTCGAACCGCACCAGGCAGGTCTTGGATACCGCGGCAGGCACGGCATGGAACCCGTCGAACCGCCCAGCGTAAGGCACCAGGCTTGGCCGCTCTGCCTCGAACGCCTCCCAGACGGTCCGCTCCCTCTGCTCCGGATGCCGATTGGCCCGGGCATGGGACACGCACCGCTCCAGCAGGAGGGCGTTCAGCTCCTCGTAA
>NZ_BDLP01000812.1:0-247 GCF_001950415.1 Roseomonas sp. TAS13 | reverse complement strand
GTCAAAGTCGCGCATGTGAGGCTGTGCCACAGCCGGATGCTGTTCGTCCGCGCTTATCCGCGCGAGACGCAAGAGATGGTGTTTGACGCTCATGACCGGGCGTTCGCCTTCTTTCGCGGTACCTGCACGCGGGGCATCTACGACAACATGCGCACGGCGGTGGACGCGATCCTGGTGGGACGGGATCGCGCCTACAACCGGCGTTTCCTGCGCATGTGCAGCCACTACCTGGTCGAGCCGGTGGCCT
>NZ_BDLP01000811.1:0-250 GCF_001950415.1 Roseomonas sp. TAS13 | reverse complement strand
TTTTGGCCGCTCTCCTCGCCGCCCTCCGACAGGCAATCCTCACCCCGATCAGCCAAGCCAGCGTCCCGACAGGCCGCACCCTGCTCGCAGGGGCGACAGCCTGAAGACGTTGTTCAAGGCCGACTAAGCTCGACTTTGGCCATCACGCGGCGTGGCAGATGGCGTAAGCCCAGGCGTGCTGGAGCGCTCGTGGAGGTTTTGCGCCGTGGCCGCTGTGCCGGGATGTGAGGAAACCTTGCTCGCACCAGAT
>NZ_BDLP01000810.1:0-250 GCF_001950415.1 Roseomonas sp. TAS13 | reverse complement strand
AAGAAAGGGCGTGAGCCAGTTGTCCAGGTCACTGCCACCACCGCGGATGCCCATCGCCCCGCCTCCTGCCGCATCACCCAACAGATAGGCAACAGCACTACCGTTCAAAGTGCCCAGGTAGTGCTAGCACTACCTGGGCACTTTAGGTTTGATGGGCGGCAGGAATCGTCGTCTGCAATGTGGACATCGCACGGGTGATGCGAGGTGAGCAAACAGCCGTGCGGTGATGGCCTGTCGCACGGCAGGCAGG
>NZ_BDLP01000809.1:0-250 GCF_001950415.1 Roseomonas sp. TAS13 | reverse complement strand
CAGGTTCAAAAGTCCGATCAGGGTGCGGGCAAGCCATGCTTCGTCGAGCCGCACGAACTGGAAGAAACGCTGCAGACGACGGTAATTGGAGGAAAGACGCGCCGGCCCGGAAAACTGGCTGGCGATGGACTTCCCCCTGCGGGGTGGAGGGGTGAGATCAGAGCATCATGCGGCGATCGGCATGACGGCCTCCGCACTCATGGCTACCCGCGCCTCGGTGGGCGTACGGTAGCCGACGCCTGAGTTCAGG
>NZ_BDLP01000808.1:0-251 GCF_001950415.1 Roseomonas sp. TAS13 | reverse complement strand
ACTGAGCCCGCCTACCATCGAGGGCGAAGCCACTGCTCTCCCGTCAGCCCAGATGCCACCTCAGGCCGCCTGATCCGTGACCGCTTTTGGCATCCCAATTTCCACCAACTTGACGGACGCTATCAGGAGTTACGAGGAGCTGAACGCCCTCCTGCTGGAGCGGTGCGTGTCCCATGCCCGGGCCAATCGGCATCCGGAGCAGAGGGAGCGGACCGTCTGGGAGGCGTTCGAGGCAGAGCGGCCAAGCCTGG
>NZ_BDLP01000807.1:0-252 GCF_001950415.1 Roseomonas sp. TAS13 | reverse complement strand
ACATCGTCGAGACCGGCAACGATAGTTGGCGATTCAAGAACCGCGCCTGAACGCCCCCTCAACACACCTCACAAGAGGGTCCCTTTTGCGTGCCGATCTGGGGTCCCAATTCAGTGCCGATTGACACCCGGCATAGGGTCGCGACGGCGTGGTTGCCCCGCTCGGCTGACACGAAGGCGAACTTCGTCACGCAATCCCTTTGGCAAAAACCGCCGCGGCCTTGCGCAGGATGACGTTCTCCTCCTCCAGCCG
>NZ_BDLP01000806.1:0-252 GCF_001950415.1 Roseomonas sp. TAS13 | reverse complement strand
TCGTCGGCATGCGCAGCCAGCCCGGCAATCCCTACGACGGCCACACCCTCGCCGACGCCCTCCAGCAGGTCGAGACCCTCACCGGCCAGCGTCCCAGCCTCGCCGTGGTCGATCGCGGCTACCGCGGTGTGGATCGGCATGGAATAGGAACCCTGTTGGAGGGGTGATCGGCGTCCAAACGGGACCCCACTGACGGCGGGGTTCACAGTGGTTTCCGGGATGATCGGGAGCCAGTGCTGGGATGCTGGTCGT
>NZ_BDLP01000805.1:0-252 GCF_001950415.1 Roseomonas sp. TAS13 | reverse complement strand
TTCGGCCGCTGCCGACGCCTCGCTCGCGATCACGAGGCCACCGTCGGTTCCGCCGTCGCCTTCTTCACCCTCGCCGCCGCCATGATCCTCGTCCGGCGTCTGGCTCAGCCGTTATGAAACGGGGTCTAAGCTCGACTTTGGCCATCACGCGGCGTGGCAGATGGCGTAAGCCCAGGCGTGCTGGAGCGCTCGTGGAGGTTTTGCGCCGTGGCCGCTGTGCCGGGATGTGAGGAAACCTTGCTCGCACCAGAT
>NZ_BDLP01000804.1:0-252 GCF_001950415.1 Roseomonas sp. TAS13 | reverse complement strand
AGGATCACCGCGGCGAAGCGGGGTGGCAGGTGAAGCATGGCGGCGTCTCTTGGCGGGGACACGCCAGCCTAGCCAGTCACCCGCCTCGCCGCCTACGCCTGTCTCAGATGGCCAAAGTCGAGCTAAGACCCCGTTTCATAACGGCTGAGCCAGACGCCGGACGAGGATCATGGCGGCGGCGAGGGTGAAGAAGGCGACGGCGGAACCGACGGTGGCCTCGTGATCGCGAGCGAGGCGTCGGCAGCGGCCGAA
>NZ_BDLP01000803.1:0-254 GCF_001950415.1 Roseomonas sp. TAS13 | reverse complement strand
TCCGCACCGGCCTCGACATCCTCCGGCATTGGATCCTCACACAGCCAGGCGCCGCCCAAGACCTTTGGCAACATATCTGGGCTCAAGCCAAATACAGGTCGTTCAGAACCAGCGTCGTGTAGTGTGCTAGTCGGCCTTGAATAACTCGTAAGGCACTGATCTAGCTGTGAGATTTTCCGGGCTCGGCGACCTGGATTTGCAGGGTTCGATTGTTTTCGACGACAAACCCTGCGAATCTTGTGGGCATGAAGCAC
>NZ_BDLP01000802.1:0-254 GCF_001950415.1 Roseomonas sp. TAS13 | reverse complement strand
TGCTCACCCGGCTCGTCGGCGGCTGGCCCAATAGCCGCCTCGACGAACTCATGCCCTGGTGCTGGGCCGCCACCGCCTCGGGCTGACCGTCAACCCAAAGCACCAAGGGCCTCGTGGCCGCGCTTACGGAATAGGAACCCTGTTGGAGGGGTGATCGGCGTCCAAACGGGACCCCACTGACGGCGGGGTTCACAGTGGTTTCCGGGATGATCGGGAGCCAGTGCTGGGATGCTGGTCGTGGAGACAGTGGCAAA
>NZ_BDLP01000801.1:0-255 GCF_001950415.1 Roseomonas sp. TAS13 | reverse complement strand
ATGCGACGATAGCGTCGACATGAGAGAGCCGGGCAGAGCAGTCATGGCCAGGATCCTTCTGCGCGAGGGATGAATCCTCCATTTCAACTCATCCCTGACCTCCCAGCCATCACTGTCGTGTAGTGTGAGAGTCGGCCTTGAATAACTCGTAAGGCACTGATCTAGCTGTGAGATTTTCCGGGCTCGGCGACCTGGATTTGCAGGGTTCGATTGTTTTCGACGACAAACCCTGCGAATCTTGTGGGCATGAAGCAC
>NZ_BDLP01000800.1:0-281 GCF_001950415.1 Roseomonas sp. TAS13 | reverse complement strand
GCCCGCCCGGCCCGCGGAAGCTGACGCGGTAGCGCTTGCTCCCCACAGCCCCCACGGTCAGCCGCGCCGTCTCCAGGCTGTCCACCGCCACGAAGGCCGCCACCCTGCCACGCAGCGGATGCTCGCGGAAGAAGCTCTTCACCCCCCGCAGGTCGCCCGCCCGGCCCGCGGAAGCTGACGCGGTAGCGCTTGCTCCCCACAGCCCCCACGGTCAGCCGCGCCGTCTCCAGGCTGTCCACCGCCACGAAGGCCGCCACCCTGCCACGCAGCGGATGCTCGCG
>NZ_BDLP01000799.1:0-307 GCF_001950415.1 Roseomonas sp. TAS13 | reverse complement strand
AACGCTGGAGTGCCATGACCAGTGCATCGATGCCCAACTCCGCCCTCAGAGGGTCGGCCATGGACCAGCCGACGATCTCGCGCGTGGCCATGTCCTTGATCGCGGCCAGATACAGCCAGCCCTCCCCAGTAGGCAGGTAGGAGATGTCGGCCAACCACACCTGATCTGGCCACTCGGCCTTGAACCGCCCCGGGTTTGTCGGAGGCCCCAGGCCTTGAGAGGATGGAGCCATGACGACGAAGGGCAAGACAGCAGCGAGCTACTCGCCGGAGGTGCGGGAGAGGGCGGTCCGCCTCGTGCTGGAGGG
>NZ_BDLP01000798.1:0-342 GCF_001950415.1 Roseomonas sp. TAS13 | reverse complement strand
GCGGCTCAGGCTTCGGGAGCTGTGACGTCGAACAGCTTGGCCGAGATCGCAGTGGACACCACAGTGATGGAGAAGGCCATCGCCCATCCGACCGACAGCCGCCTCTATGAGCGGGCCCGCCACTCGCCGGTGACGCTGGCGCACAAGGCCGGGATCGCCCTGCGCCAGAACTACAATCGCCTGGCGCCGCGCCTGGCCGGCCAGGTGGGGCGCTACGTGTGGATCGGCATGGAATAGGAACCCTGTTGGAGGGGTGATCGGCGTCCAAACGGGACCCCACTGACGGCGGGGTTCACAGTGGTTTCCGGGATGATCGGGAGCCAGTGCTGGGATGCTGGTCGT
>NZ_BDLP01000797.1:0-348 GCF_001950415.1 Roseomonas sp. TAS13 | reverse complement strand
AGGCACCAGGCTTGGCCGCTCTGCCTCGAACGCCTCCCAGACGGTCCGCTCCCTCTGCTCCGGATGCCGATTGGCCCGGGCATGGGACACGCACCGCTCCAGCAGGAGGGCGTTCAGCTCCTCGTAACTCCTCACCCGCAGCCGCGGCGTAAAGAACCGCTCCCGCACCAGCCCGACCTGGTTCTCGACCTGACCTTTCTCCCAGCCCGAGGCCGGAGTGCAGGCCACCGGCTCGACCAGGTAGTGGCTGCACATGCGCAGGAAACGCCGGTTGTAGGCGCGATCCCGTCCCACCAGGATCGCGTCCACCGCCGTGCGCATGTTGTCGTAGATGCCCCGCGTGCAGGT
>NZ_BDLP01000796.1:0-362 GCF_001950415.1 Roseomonas sp. TAS13 | reverse complement strand
CTGGTTCAACAACAAGCGCCTCCTCGAGCCGATCGGGAACATCCCTCCCGCCGAGGCCGAGGCGCGCTACTATGCCGCAGGCAAGGCACCAGCTTTGGCCGCGTGACCCAACCACAACAGCCTCCGCTGTGGATCGGCATGGAATAGGAACCCTGTTGGAGGGGTGATCGGCGTCCAAACGGGACCCCACTGACGGCGGGGTTCACAGTGGTTTCCGGGATGATCGGGAGCCAGTGCTGGGATGCTGGTCGTGGAGACAGTGGCAAAGATCCGGCGCCTGCACCGGGTGCAGGGCAAGTCGATCAAGGCGATCTGTCGTGAGCTCGGGATTTCGCGAAAGGTGGTCCGGAAGGTTCTGCGGT
>NZ_BDLP01000795.1:0-364 GCF_001950415.1 Roseomonas sp. TAS13 | reverse complement strand
GGCAGGCGACGGCCAGGTTGCAGGGCCGGTTCCCGCCGCCCTGCTTGCGCGGCAGGATGTGCTCGAAGCTCGGACGGTCGTCCGGGTCCGGCGCATCCGCCTCCATCCGCTTGCCGCAATGGCAGCAGCGGTGGTTCTGCTCCGCCGAAAGCCGCTCGCGCAACCTGGGCGAGTTCCATTCCACGAAGCCGTAGAGCCGCGCCTCCTCCGACAGCAGCTGCCGGTGATAGGCTTCCCCCGACATTCCCCAAGTGGCCCGCCGCTTGACTTCAAGATCGCCTGATTTTGCTCGCTGGGCAAGCGTTTTTCGCCCCGAGCGGTGTCTGTCGTCGCGCAAACGGCCGAAGTCGGGTGGATCAAGCCT
>NZ_BDLP01000794.1:0-420 GCF_001950415.1 Roseomonas sp. TAS13 | reverse complement strand
ACCCGGCATAGGGTCGCGACGGCGTGGTTGCCCCGCTCGGCTGACACGAAGGCGAACTTCGTCACGCAATCCCTTTGGCAAAAACCGCCGCGGCCTTGCGCAGGATGACGTTCTCCTCCTCCAGCCGCTTCACCTCACGCCGCAGCCGCTGCGTCTCGGCCTCCTCGGCTTTGCGCACAGCCAAGGCCTCGGCCGAGCCGGCCGCCAGCTGCTCCGTCCGCCACGTGCTCAGCTGGCCCGTGCTGAGCCCAAGCTCGGTGGCCACCTCCGATAGCCCGCGTCCGCCTTCGAGCAGTCGCCTGACCGCCTCTGTCTTGAACTCCGCCGTGAACCGGCGTCGGGTCCGCTTCTCCGCCATGCTGCCCTCCAAGGGTGCTCGGGTTCCTTACCAAACCCTCCACCCCACAGGGGGAAGTCCAC
>NZ_BDLP01000793.1:0-483 GCF_001950415.1 Roseomonas sp. TAS13 | reverse complement strand
CTGGTTCAACAACAAGCGCCTCCTCGAGCCGATCGGGAACATCCCTCCCGCCGAGGCCGAGGCGCGCTACTATGCCGCAGGCAAGGCACCAGCTTTGGCCGCGTGACCCAACCACAACAGCCTCCGCCGAACCCGGGGCGGTTCAATCGCCTCCAGTGCGCCGATCTCGCCGCGCTTGATCTGGCACATGGTGTGGTCGAGCACCTCCAGGGCACGCGGTATCCGCAGGCCGACCAGGTGGCGCCGCACCCGCTCGAGGGTGACCGGGACGGGCAGTTCCTCCCTCATTTCCAGATGCCCCGCTCGGCCAGGCGTTGTCCCACCGCGGCATTGAACCGCCCCGGGTTCGGCGGAGGCTGTCAATCGGCACTGAATTGGGACCCCAGATCGGCACGCAAAAGGGACCCTCTTGTGAGGTGTGTTGAGGGGGCGTTCAGGCGCGGTTCTTGAATCGCCAACTATCGTTGCCGGTCTCGACGATGT
>NZ_BDLP01000792.1:0-508 GCF_001950415.1 Roseomonas sp. TAS13 | reverse complement strand
GGGGAGGGCTGGCTGTATCTGGCCGCGATCAAGGACATGGCCACGCGCGAGATCGTCGGCTGGTCCATGGCCGACCCTCTGAGGGCGGAGTTGGGCATCGATGCACTGGTCATGGCACTCCAGCGTTGCCGGCCGGGGAAGGGTCTGATCCTACACAGCGATCGTGGGGTGCAATATGCCGCCGCCGATTACCGCCTCGTACTGGAGCGGCATGGCATCACACAATCCATGAGCCGCCGGGGCAACTGCCTGGACAACGCGCCCATGGAGAGCTTCTTCGCCTCGCTCAAGAAGGAGCACATCCACCAAGCCCACTTCCGCACCCGCGCGGAGGCGAAGGCGGCGGTGTTCGACTACGTCGAGGTGTTCTATAATAGGCAGCGCCTGAACTCAGGCGTCGGCTACCGTACGCCCACCGAGGCGCGGGTAGCCATGAGTGCGGAGGCCGTCATGCCGATCGCCGCATGATGCTCTGATCTCACCCCTCCACCCCGCAGGGGGAAGTCCA
>NZ_BDLP01000791.1:0-536 GCF_001950415.1 Roseomonas sp. TAS13 | reverse complement strand
CCCTGCGAATCTTGTGGGCATGAAGCACCGCCCGCGCCCGCCGGAACAGGCCGATCTGCTGCGGCCGCGGCTGGTCGACATGATCGATGGGCGGCACGAACTGGTGCGGCTGGCGGCGCTGATCGACTGGTCCTGGTTCGAGCGGGAATGGGCCGGCTTCTTCCCCGCCGCTGAGGGACGGCCGGCCACGCATCCGCGTCTGGTCGCCGGGCTGATGTACCTCCAGCACGCCCATGGCCTCTCCGACGAGGCGGTGCTCGCGCGCTGGGTGGAGAACCCGTACTTCCAGCACTTCACGGGTGAGACCTTCTTCCAGCACCGTGCGCCCATCCATCCCTCCTCTCTCAGCCGCTGGCGCGGTCGCATCGGTGAGGAAGGTGTCGAGTGGTTGCTGACCAGGACGATCGAGGCGGCTCAGGCTTCGGGAGCTGTGACGTCGAACAGCTTGGCCGAGATCGCAGTGGACACCACAGTGATGGAGAAGGCCATCGCCCATCCGACCGACAGCCGCCTCTATGAGCGGGCCCGCCACTCGC
>NZ_BDLP01000790.1:0-580 GCF_001950415.1 Roseomonas sp. TAS13 | reverse complement strand
TGCAGGTACCGCGAAAGAAGGCGAACGCCCGGTCATGAGCGTCAAACACCATCTCTTGCGTCTCGCGCGGATAAGCGCGGACGAACAGCATCCGGCTGTGGCACAGCCTCACATGCGCGACTTTGACGGTCACTGTCGTGCCGCCGATCAGCACGACCTCGTGGCTCCAATCGAACTGGTATGCCTCGCCCGGCGCGAAGCTCAGCGGCACGAAGGCTGCTGCCACCGCCGTCGCCCGTGACGCCTGCCACCCCCGCGCATGTCGCCGGACCGCGTCGTAGCCGCCCTCGTACCCCAGCTCACGCAGCGTCTCGTAGACCCGCACCAGCGTCAGCCGCTCGCGCCGCGGCCGCGCCTCGTTCGCCTCCAGCAGGCGCTCCAGCTCGGCCTGCCACGGCCCCAGCTTGGGCTGCGGCTGCCGCGCCCGGCTGTAGCGGAATTCCGTCTCCCCGGACCGCAGAACCTTCCGGACCACCTTTCGCGAAATCCCGAGCTCACGACAGATCGCCTTGATCGACTTGCCCTGCACCCGGTGCAGGCGCCGGATCTTTGCCACTGTCTCCACGACCAGCATCCCAGC
>NZ_BDLP01000789.1:0-583 GCF_001950415.1 Roseomonas sp. TAS13 | reverse complement strand
TCCTACGTCGAGGGCTTCTACAACCGCCGACGCCTGCATTCAGCCCTGGACTACCGCACGCCAGACCAAGCAGAACGGCAGGCAGTAAACGTAGCGTAACCCGTCCACGGAAGTCGTGGAGGATCAATCTGCTCCGGCCGTTGGCTGAGTACGAGCAGGCAGCAGGAGGCGGCTGGTGAGCGCCGAGGTGGATACCCTGCCGGACATGCTGGCACGGCTCAAGCTGACAGCGCTGCGTGACCGGCTCGACGGCCTGCTGGATGAGGCGGCACGGGGCGACCTCAGCTTGCGCGAGACGCTGGCGCTGCTGTGCCGGGCGGAGGTGTCGCACCGCGAGGAGCGGCGCATCCAGATGGCGACCAGCATCGCGAAGTTCCCGCACCAGCGCACGCTGGAGGGGTTCGACTTTGCCGCCCAGCCCTCGCTGGATGCCAAGCAGGTGCGCGACCTGGCGGCCTGAACCGCCCCGGGTTTGTCGGAGGCCCCAGGCCTTGAGAGGATGGAGCCATGACGACGAAGGGCAAGACAGCAGCGAGCTACTCGCCGGAGGTGCGGGAGAGGGCGGTCCGCCTCGTGCTGGAGG
>NZ_BDLP01000788.1:0-618 GCF_001950415.1 Roseomonas sp. TAS13 | reverse complement strand
AACGCTGGAGTGCCATGACCAGTGCATCGATGCCCAACTCCGCCCTCAGAGGGTCGGCCATGGACCAGCCGACGATCTCGCGCGTGGCCATGTCCTTGATCGCGGCCAGATACAGCCAGCCCTCCCCGGTAGGCAGGTAGGAGATGTCGGCCAACCACACCTGATCTGGCCACTCGGCCGCGAAGTTCCGCAGCAGCAGGTTGGGGGCGATCGGGAGGTCATGGCGGCTGTTCGTGGTGCGCGGCACCCGACGGCGCCCCTGGCGCGCGCAGAGCCCCATCTCGCGCATCAGCCGCTCCACGCGCCGTCGGCCATGTCGGCGCCCCTCTCGGCGCAACTCGGCATGAACCCGTGGCGAACCATAGACCCGGCGCCCGGCAGCGAAGATCCGGTCGATGTGCCCGCGCAGATCGGCCTCGGCCTCCGCTCGGGTCTGGACGGTGGGGATCGCGTGCAGCCAGGCGTAGAAGCCGGAGACGCTCGCGCCGATGACCCGGCATAGGGTCGCGACGGCGTGGTTGCCCCGCTCGGCTGACACGAAGGCGAACTTCGTCACGCAATCCCTTTGGCAAAAACCGCCGCGGCCTTGCGCAGGATGACGTTCTCCTCCTCCAGCCG
>NZ_BDLP01000787.1:0-670 GCF_001950415.1 Roseomonas sp. TAS13 | reverse complement strand
GGGTCCGGGGACCGGCTTCGGTCCCCGGCGGAGAGGGGGTCCGGCGGGAGAGGCGGAGCCTCTCCCCCGGGGGGGCCGGGCGCCGCGGTGCCGCCTCAGCCCCGCAGAGTGGCTCCGGTGGCCTTGGTCACCGCCGCCACGACCTTGGCCGCCACGGCCTCGATCTCGGCATCGGTCAGGGAGGCATCGCGCGGCTGCAGCACCACCTCGACCGCCAGCGAGACCTTGCCGTCCGGCAGCCTGTCGCCGGCATAGCGGTCGAAGATCGCCGCATCGGCGATCAGGTTCCGCTCGGCGCCGCGCGCGGCGCGCAGCACGTTCTCGGCCGGGACCGTGGCATCCACCAGGAAGGCGAAGTCGCGCCGCACCGGCTGCAGGGCGGAGAGGGCAGGGGCGGACTTCTTGCGCCGCTTGGGCTCGGGGATGGCGCCGAGGAAGACCTCGCAGGCCACCACCGGGCCGGCGATGTCCAGCGCCGCCAGAACCTTCGGATGGATCTCGCCGAACTGGGCGAGCACCACCTTCGGCCCCTGGCGCAGCACGCCGGAACGGCCTGGGTGGTAGTAGCCCGGCGCATCCGCCGTCACCGTGATCCCGGCCAGCGGCGCGCCCAGGCTGCCGAGCACGGCGAGCGCGTCGCCCTTGGCATCCATCGCGTCCACCGGGCGGG
>NZ_BDLP01000786.1:0-674 GCF_001950415.1 Roseomonas sp. TAS13 | reverse complement strand
CAGGCCGTCACCTTCCAGGCCCTGCGCAACGGCGAAGCGCCCGCCACGGCCCAGGCGCGCGGCCTCGCCGCGGCCAGCGCCGCCCGGGGCGGCGCCGATCCCGCCGCGCTGCTGGCCAATCCGCCTGCCCCGGCCGGAAACGCCGCGCCCCTGCCCGCCTCCTCCTCGCTGGTGGTGGTGGACCGCGACGGCGGCGCTGTCAGCTGCAACTTCAGCATGAACAACCTCTTCGGCACCGGCCGCATGGTGCCGGGCATGGGCTTCCTGCTCGCCGCCGCGCCACGGCCGGGCGGCATCACGCCGCCGCTGCTTTCCCCGGTGCTGGTCAGCAACGCCAACATCAAGGCCTTCCGCTATGCCGGCGCCGGTTCGGGCCAGGAAGACGCGCCCCTGGCCGCCGCCCTGCCGGCGGCGCAGGCGCTCGCCCGGCGCGGCAGCCTGGCCGAGGCCCTGGCCGCGGTACCGGAACCCGGGCGCGGCGCGGCGCTCGCCTGCCCCGACTACCTGCCCGGCAATGTCGCCACCTGCCAGGCGGCGGTGGACCCGCGCGGCGGCGGCCTCGCCCTCATGGGCCGGGGGAACTGACGGCATGACCCAGGGGCATCGGAAGCCGCGGCCGGGGCCCGGCCTCAAGGTGGGGCGCGGCGCCGACGCACCGCCCTTCCTGGTCATGG
>NZ_BDLP01000785.1:0-676 GCF_001950415.1 Roseomonas sp. TAS13 | reverse complement strand
CTGTTGCCGCCGGGCCTGCGCGTCCGGCTGGCCCCGCCGCCCTGCCGCCGGCCGGGGCTGGAACAGGCGCTGGCGCAGGTGCTGCCCAGCGGCCCGGGCTGGCTGCCCGCGGCGGCCGGGGCGCGGCCCAGCCTGCCGGGGCTGGCGCGGCTGCGCTGCCGTGTGCGGGGCGGGCCTTTGCGGCTGTTGCTGGAGGTGCGTGCGCCGGCGGAGGAGCCTTGCCGGCTGCGGATCGGCGCTTGGCGCGAGGGCGGCGAGGAAATGGCCATGACGCTGGACCTGGCGCCGGGGCAGGCGGCGGAGACCATGCTGCCGCTGCCCGATCCGGAGGCGGCGGAGGAAGGCGTGCTGGAGATCCTGCTGGACAGCGAGGCGGAAACGCGGGGGGCCGCGCTGGTCGCCCTGGGGCTGGCGCGGGACACCGTGCTGGAGGACCGGCTGCGGCTGATCGAGGGGCGGGAGCTGCTGGCGTTGCTGCCGGACTGAGGCTCGGATCTGGCGTTGCGCACCCTGGACCCCATTCTTTGGCGCTGGTGGCCGCGGTGCCTTTTCTTCTTTTCGGGAGCCTCGCGTCTCCGCCTGCTCCCAGGGATCGGGCCGCAGGCCGGCGGCAACCGCGCGGAACCAACTCAGGCCCTGTCTCTTGATCACAAGTCTCGACGTCAGCATAGAGAGG
>NZ_BDLP01000784.1:0-678 GCF_001950415.1 Roseomonas sp. TAS13 | reverse complement strand
TCCGGCAGGCGGGCGACGAAGCCGTGCGCATTGGCGAGCTGCGCGGCGCGCTCGATCTCCGCGCGCGTGGCGCCGGGGCGGCCATAGGCGATGTTCTCGGCCAGCGAGCGGTGGAACAGCACCGGCTCCTGCTGCACGATGGCGATGTTCCGGCGCAGCGATTCCTGCGTGACGGCGGCGACGTCCTGGCCGTCGATCAGGATGCGGCCGCCGCTCACGTCGTGCAGCCGCTGGATCAGCTTCACGAAGGTGGTCTTGCCGGAACCGGAGTGGCCGACCAGCCCGACACGCTCGCCCGCCTGGATGGTGAGCGAGAAGTCGCGGTAGAGCGGGGTGGTGTGGCGGCCGTAGTGGAAGGTGACGCGGTCGAACTCGATGCGGCCTTCCCGCACGTCGATGGCGCGCGCGCCGGGGCGGTCGGCGACGCCGAGCGGCAGGGCCAGGATCGCCACCATCTCCTCCATGTCGTTCACCGAGCGGCGGAGGTTGTTGATGTGGTAGCCGATGTCGCGCAGGTAGCCCTGCACCACGAAGAACATGGCGAGCACCGTGGCGAGGTCGCCCGGCGTGGCCTGTCCGTGCCACCACAGCCAGACGGCCATGCCGATCGTGCCGATGCGCAGCAGCAGCATCGCCTGTCTCTTGATCACATCTACGCACAGCTCCACCGTAAGGCGA
>NZ_BDLP01000783.1:0-686 GCF_001950415.1 Roseomonas sp. TAS13 | reverse complement strand
CGCCTTACTGTGGAGCTGTGCGTAGATGTGATCAAGAGACAGGCATCGCCGCCAGGGCGAGGCCCCGGATGCCGAGGGACAGCGCCAGCGCCAGCACGCCATAGCTGCCGATCCGGCTGTCACGCATGATCTCCAGCTTGCGCGCCCGGCCGCGCCCGCCCCCGAAGCCGTCGGCGGTGTCGGCCAGCCCGTCCTCGTGCAGCGCCCCGGTCAGCAGCAGCAGCGCCGCCAGCGCCCAGGCCGCCGCGAGCCCACCCGGCAGCCCCAGCCACAGCCCCAGCGCCCCCACCGCGCCGCCGAGCAGCCCGGCCAGCGCGCCGACCGGCGGATAGGCCCAGACGCCGCCGGACAACCCGCCCGTCCAGCCCCGCCGCGCCAGGGCGCCAACCGGCAGGCGCGTCAGCACCATGGCGGCGCCCACCAGGTCGTCCCGCAGCCGCCCGGCGAGGCGGCGGATCACGCCTCGCGGTCCGACACTCCGGCCTCGGCGAAGGTGGCCATGCCCGCATGGCAGGCCAGCGCGGCGCGGAGCAGCGGCACGGCCAGGGCGGCACCCGAAGCCTCGCCCAGCCGCAGGCCGAGATCGAGCAGCGGCTCCATGCCCAGAGCGGCGAGCAGCGTGGCACAGCCGGCTTCGGCGGAACGGTGCGCCGCCCGGGCATGGTCCAGCCCATCGGGGCACAGGC
>NZ_BDLP01000782.1:0-687 GCF_001950415.1 Roseomonas sp. TAS13 | reverse complement strand
GCTCGGGCGGCGGGACGTCCGGCATGGCGAAGGGCTCGGGCAGGGGCTTCGCCGCCAGGCTGCCCAGCACCGGCACCGCGGCCAGCAGGCGCTGCGTATAGGGGTGCCGCGGCGCGGCGAAGATGCGCCCGACCTCGCCTTCCTCGACCTGCTCGCCGCGACGCATCACCACCACCCGGTCCGCGATCTCGGCCACCACCCCCATGTCGTGGGTGATGAAGATCATGCCGAGATCCGTCTCCTTCTGCAGGGCGCGGATCAGCCGCAGCACCTGGGCCTGCACCGTCACGTCGAGCGCCGTGGTCGGCTCGTCGGCGATCAGCAGGCGCGGGCGGCAGGACAGCGCCATGGCGATCATCACGCGCTGGCGCATCCCGCCCGACATCTGGAAGGGATAGCGCCCCAGTTGCCGCTCCGCCTCGGGGATGCGCACCCGGTCCAGCATCCGCTTCGCCTCCGCCCGGGCGGCAGTGCCGTCCAGCCCCTGGTGCAGCTCGATCGCCTCGGCGATCTGGTCGCCGACCTTCAGAACCGGGTTCAGGCTGGTCATCGGCTCCTGGAAGATCATCGCGATCTCCGGGCCGCGCAGGCGGCGCATGGCCTCCGGCGCCTCGGCCGCCAGGTCGCGCAGCCGGCCCTCGCGGCTGTCTCTTGATCACATCTACGCACAGCTCCACCGTAAGGCGA
>NZ_BDLP01000781.1:0-688 GCF_001950415.1 Roseomonas sp. TAS13 | reverse complement strand
GCTGCTGCCCTGGGCCGAGGCGCTGGTGGCACTCGCCGTGCTCGCCATGCTGGCGGCCACGGGCCTCGGGGCTGCGGCGGCCCTGTCGGAGGCCTCGCCCGTCGCCCGTGCCGCTCCGGCGGCCGGGGTCTGGCTGGGCCTGCTGCTGTCCGCCCTGGCGGCGGGGTGCTGCGCCGCCGGGCGGGGCGGCACGCCGGGGCGCTTCCTGCTGGCCCTGGGCCTGGGCCTCGCGCTGCTGGTGGGCAGCGGCCTGCTCGATTCCCTTTCCCTGCTGCGGGAGGCCGCCTCGCGCGGCGCCGAGTTGCGGGGCGCCCTGCTGGAACATGTCTTCATCGCCGCCGCCTCGCTGCTGCTGGCTTCGCTGGTGGCGGTCCCGCTCTCGGTCCTGGCGCTGCGCCGCCCCAGGCTCGAAGCCATGCTGCTGGGCTTCGCCAACGGCTTGCAGGTGGTGCCCTCCATCGCCCTGTTCGGACTGCTGATGGCGCCGCTGGCGGCGCTCGCCACCGCCTTTCCTGTCCTGCGCGCCCTCGGCATTGGCGGGATCGGCCCGGCCCCGGCGGTGCTGGCGATCGGCGGCTACCTGTTGCTGCCGCTGGCGGCGGGGGTGCTGTCCGGGCTGCGCGCCGTGCCCGCCCCGGTGCTGGACGCCGCCACCGGCCAGGGGCTCGGCCCGTCGCAGATCCTGTGG
>NZ_BDLP01000780.1:0-689 GCF_001950415.1 Roseomonas sp. TAS13 | reverse complement strand
CCCGTAGCGGCACCGGATAGGCGGGACCCGGCGGCACCGCGAGCGGTGGCGGCGCGGCGCGGAAGTCCTCGATCACGGCGCGATAGGCCCGCGCCACCGAATCCGGCGAGAGCACCGTCCGGGCGAAGAGCCGCGCCCGCTCCCCGATCGCGTCGCACAGCCCGGGATCGCGGCTCAGTGCCGCCAGGGCAGCCACCATCGCGCGCTGCGGCGCCAGGGCGGGCAGCGCCAGCACCGCATCGCGCGGCAACTCGGCATAGGCTCCCGTGTCGGAGACCAGCGCGCAGCGCCCCGCCGCCAGGGCACGTGCCAGGGTGCCGGAGCTCTCCCCCACCGAGGGCGCGCGCAGATTGGCCAGGACGTCGCAGGCGGCGATGTGGAGGCCGAGCGCCGATTCCTCCAGGAAGCCCGTCACGCGCAGCCGGCCCTCCGCCCGCAGGCGCTCCACCACCGGGCCGGGCGGTCCTGTCACCGCCTTGTCCCATTCCCCGGCATGGAGCCAGAGCAGGCCCGGCCGGCGCGGCGCCAACGCGGCCACGGCCTCCGCCACCCAGCCGAGGCGCTTGGCGCGCGAGGCGAAGCCCGCGGTGAGGATCACGAAGGCATCCCTCGGCAGGCCCAGCGCCACGCGCGCCGCTTCCCGGTCGTACGGGCCCGGCAGGGCCAGATGCGGGATGACCGCGCAGCGC
>NZ_BDLP01000779.1:0-692 GCF_001950415.1 Roseomonas sp. TAS13 | reverse complement strand
TGGAGCTGTGCGTAGATGTGATCAAGAGACAGCCTCTCCGCCGGGGACATGGTATGTCCCCGGACCCCGCCTTTCGCTGGCTCTGCGTGGTGGCCGTCAGCCTGCGGCCTGATCCCTGGGAGCAGGTAGCGACGCGGGGCTCCCGAAAAGAAGAAAAGCATCCTTACCGCGCGGGTGGCCCGGGCAGTCCGCCGGAGAGCCATGCTCTCCAGCGCGATCCGGCCACAGGGAGAGCCCACTCATCGGGTCCAGGGCCCGCAGGGTCCTGGCGGATAGGGGGTCCGGGGCGAAAGGCAGCGCCTTTCCCCCGGGACGGCGCAACGCCTGAAATGGCGTTCAGGCCCGGGCGGGTTTCCAGGCCAGCAGGCGCAGGGCGTTCAGCGTGACCAGGACGGTGGCGCCGGTATCGGCCAGGATGGCGGGCCAGAGGCCGGTGATGCCGGCGAGGGTGGTGGCCAGGAAGAGCGCCTTCAGCCCCACGGCGATGCCGACATTCTGGCGGATGTTGCGCAGCGTGTCGCGCGACAGGGCGACGAGCTCGGCGACGCCTGCGACGCGGCCGTGCAGGAGGGCGGCGTCGGCGGCCTCCAGCGCGGTTTCCGTGCCACCGCCCATGGCGATGCCGGTGCTGGCGGCGGCGAGCGCCGGGGCGTCGTTGATGCCGTCGCCAACCATGGCGACGGGGCCAGCGG
>NZ_BDLP01000778.1:0-698 GCF_001950415.1 Roseomonas sp. TAS13 | reverse complement strand
ATGGTCGAGCCTGTGATGAACTCGGCATCGTCGGCGGTGAGGAAGCAGACGCCGCGCGCGATGTCGTCGGCCCGGCCCAGCCGGCCGACGGGGATGCGGGCGATGATCTTCTCCAGCACGTCGGGCGGCACCGCGCGCACCATCTCGGTGTCCACATAGCCCGGCGCGATCGCGTTCACCGTGATGTTGAACCGCGCCCCTTCCTGCGCCAGCGCCTTGGTGAAGCCGTGGATGCCCGACTTGGCGGCGGCGTAGTTCACCTGCCCGTACTGGCCCGCCTGGCCGTTGATCGAGCCGATGTTGACGATGCGGCCGAACTTCCGGCCCGACATGTCCTCCCAGACCAGCTTGCACAGGTTGAAGCAGGAGCCGAGGTTCGTGTCGATCACCTCGTCCCACATCCTGCGGTCCATGCGCTTCATGGTGCCGTCGCGCGTGATGCCGGCGTTGTTCACCAGGATCTCGATCGGGCCGTACTTCTCCCGGATCCCGGCCACCGCGGCCTTGCACTGCTCGAAATCGCCGACATCGAAGCGGATGCAGGGAATGCCCGTGCGCTCCGTGAAGGCCCTCGCGGCCTCCTCGTTGCCCGCATAGGAGGCCACCACCGTGCGGCCATGGTCCTTCAGTCTCTCGCTGATGGTTGCCCCGATGCCGCGCTGACCACCGGTGACAAGTGCGACGCGTGCCATGCTCTG
>NZ_BDLP01000777.1:0-698 GCF_001950415.1 Roseomonas sp. TAS13 | reverse complement strand
CATGAAGGCCGCCCAGCATGGCGAGCCGATCCCCGAGGGCTGGGCGCTGGATGCCGAGGGGCGCCCGACGACCGACGCCAAGGCGGCGCTGGCGGGTACGATGCTGGCGGCGGGCGGCACCAAGGGCGCGCTGCTGGCCATGGTGGTGGAACTGCTCTGCGTGGCGCTGACCGGTGCGGCGCTGAGCGTGGAGGCGGACAGCCTGTTCGAGGAGCAGGGCAACAGGCCGACGCTGGGCCAGGCCTTCATCGTCATCGACCCCGGCGCGCTGGCGGGGCAGGACCGTTTCCTCGACCGCGTGGAGACGCTGGTCGCCGCGATGCTGGAGGACGAGGGCGTGCGCCTGCCGGGCGGCCGCCGCTTCGCCGCCGAGGCGCGCAGCGAGGCCGAGGGGATGGAGATTTCCACGACCACGCTGGAGATGCTGGAAGGGCTGGCGGGGCGCAAGCTCTAGCCCCGCGGCGCCTGGAGCAGCCATCCGCCATGCCGCGTCCCCCCGATCCCGACCGCATCTGCGGCCGCGCCGCCGTGCAGGCCGTCTTCCGGTACCGTCCGGGCGACATCCTGCGCCTCTTCTACCTGCCGGCCATGCGTGCGGAGGCCGGTCCGGTCTGCGCCGCCCTGGCGCGGGAACGCCGCCCCTATCGCGAGGTCCGGCCGGAGGAGCTGGCGCGTGTCGCGGGCACCACGCATCACGG
>NZ_BDLP01000776.1:0-705 GCF_001950415.1 Roseomonas sp. TAS13 | reverse complement strand
CCGCGTCCTCGCCGGCGGCGATGGCGGCGTCGAGCGCGGCCTCCAGCCCCGGATCGGCCGGGCCGGGGAGGGTCTCCTCCAGCACCGCCCCGATCGCGGCCAGGATGGCGGGCGGCTCGCTGAGGCGGCCCGGGCCGGATTCGGCCTCGGCCATCGGGCCATCCTCCGGTCCCACCACATGCACGCCGCGATTCGCCAGGATGGCCATGTTCGCCACCGTCGCCGGATGCGCCCACATGGCCCAGTTCATCGCCGGGGCGACCAGCACCGGCGCGGTGGTGGCCAGCAGCGCGGCCCCGGCGAGGTCGTCCGCCATCCCGGCGGCCATGCGCGCCAGCCGGTCGGCCGAGGCGGGGGCGACCACCACGATGTCGTGCCCGCGCGCCAGGGCGATATGGCCGCGCCCTTCCGCCTCCTCCTCCAGCGACCAGAGGTCCTGCGCCAGGGGGCGGTTGGTGATGGCCTGCAGCGCGTGCGGGGTGACGAAGCGCGCTCCCCCTTCCGTGAGCAGCCCGGTCACCGAGGCGCCGGCCTTGCCGAGCAGGCGGGCGAGCTCCAGCGCCTTGAAGGCGGCCACGGAGCCCGAGACGATCAGCAGGACGCGCTTGCCGTTCAGCATGGCGGCAGGCGTAGCCGCCATGCTGAACGGCAAGCGCGCTGTCTCTTGATCACAAGTCCCCTGTCTCTTGATCACAAGTCTCGACG
>NZ_BDLP01000775.1:0-707 GCF_001950415.1 Roseomonas sp. TAS13 | reverse complement strand
GCCCTTGCGGCGGGGGACGGGGTGCGGCACCCCTCCATCCCTTGCCTTTCCTGTCTTCCTCTCCGCTGCGTCAGGCCACGGCTAGCAGCCCGTCGGGGGGGCTGGCCAGTTGGCGGCGGAAGGCCTCGTCGCCGACACCATCGCGCAGGAAGGCCCCCTCCCCGAAGACGCCCGCCTGTTCGGCCTTGTCGAAGCCGCGCGGCTTGCGCTGGCCCCGAGCCATGCTGACGGAGACCTTGAAGCTGGCGTCCGGATTGGCGGCCCGCACGTCGCGGCCGAACTCGGCGACGGCCCGCGCGATGCCGGCCAGGCCGTCCACAGCGCAGCGGCGACGCGGCGCCTTCGCACCGAGGGTGAGCACGACCTCCAATCCGCCGTAGCCGCCCGCTTCTCGCACGCGTCGGGCGGGAAGGGCGCACAGGTCGATTTGCGTGGTGGACACGTTGGGTCTTCCTCTTTGGGTGGGTGTTCGCTCCGGGTGGCGGCTGCCGTCCGGAGGTTCAGGCCGCGTGGTCCAGGGTGAGCGGCATGATCGGAGGGAGCGGGCGCGGCGGCCCGGCCTGTCGCGCGGGCCGGAGGACGCGGCTCCAGCGGTGCTTGTCGACCGGCGGTCCCCGGTCGGCGCGGACGCGGGTCCCGGTGTTCCACGAGCGACCACGGATGCCTGTCTCTTGATCACATCTACGCACAGCTCCACCGTAAGGCGA
>NZ_BDLP01000774.1:0-709 GCF_001950415.1 Roseomonas sp. TAS13 | reverse complement strand
TCGCCTTACGGTGGAGCTGTGCGTAGATGTGATCAAGAGACAGCCTCTCCGCCGGGGACATGGTATGTCCCCGGACCCCGCCTTTCCCCTGGCCACGGCGCAACCCCGGACGCGGTTCTCAGCGGCCTCCCAGCCGGCCCAGGATGTCGCGGACGCGGTCCTCGGGGCCAGCGGCGTCCAGCATCTCGCAGAGCCGGCGCATGTGGCGGCGGCTGGCGTGAAGCTGGTCGAGCAGCGAAAGCACCACGGGCATCGCCGTTTCCCCGACCTCCATCTCGTCGCGCAGCTCCAGGATCAGGCGCAGCCGGGCGATGTCGATCTCCTCGAACAGGGTCTCGCCGCCGCGCCGGGCCGGGCGCACCCAGTCCTGCGCGACCCAGCTCCACAGCGTCGGCTCGTCCAGGCCATGGACGCGCTGCAGGACGGTGGTGACGGTGATCATGCCTGCCTCCTCATCTCCTGGCGGGCCTCGTCGCCGCTCCTGTCCTTCGCCCAGTCGCGCAGGAACTCCTCGACCCGGTCGTCCACCGGCCCGAGCACGATCCGCAGCGTGGCGTAGAGGTCTCCGGCGGGCTGGCCGCCGTGCTCGGCCACGCCGCGCCCGCGCAGCCGCAGGCGGGTGCCGGCGTCGGAGCGTGGCGGCACGGTGAGCGTCACCTCGCCGCGCGGCGTCGGCACCGCGATCCGGCCGCCCAGGATCGCCTCGGCG
>NZ_BDLP01000773.1:0-710 GCF_001950415.1 Roseomonas sp. TAS13 | reverse complement strand
CCTTACGGTGGAGCTGTGCGTAGATGTGATCAAGAGACAGCCTCGGCGAGCAGGGCGAGCGCATGGTCCGGATGATGGCGGTAGCGCATCCCCTCGCCCAGCGCATAGGGCGCCACCGCCCCCAGCTCGAGGCTGAAGCCGGCGACGCCGCCCTCCGACAGCGCCCCGGCGATTCCCGACAGGGCGGGGCGGAGGTCGCCCAGGTAGTTCAGCACGTCCGCCGCCGCCACGAGGCCGAAAGCCCTGGTCTGCCCTGGCAGGAAGCCCAGCAGGTCGGCCTCGTGCAGGGCGTCGTAGAGCCCCGTCCGCCCGGCCTGCTCCAGCATCCGGGGCGACAGGTCCACCCCCTCCAGGCGCCAGGCGAAGGGCTTCAGCGCGCGTCCGGACAGGCCGGTGCCGCATCCCAGGTCCAGCACCGCGTGGCTTCCATCCGCCGCCACCCCGGCCTGTCGCAGCAGGGCCGCCAGGGCATCGGGCGTGCGGTACTGAAGCTCTTCCACCAGATGCGCGTCGAAGCGCGGCGCGTAGCGGTCGAAGAGTTCGCGCACATAGGCGGCGGGCGCGCGGTCCGGGGCCGGGTCCTCGCCCAGCGCGGCCAGCAGGAAGCGGGCCTGTTCCGCCAGCTCCGGCGGCGCCTCCGCGATGGCCGCCCGCGCCTCCCGCCCCGCCCCTTCCCCGTCGCCGGCCTCGTGCAGCGCATGGGCCAGGGC
>NZ_BDLP01000772.1:0-713 GCF_001950415.1 Roseomonas sp. TAS13 | reverse complement strand
GTGCGGAACCAGGACTTTCGCCGGTAGCCATGACCTGCCGTTTCAATGTTGGTCCGGCCTTTGCTCCGTGATGCGCAGGCATGAGCCCATGCCAGAGCCAGCGTGACCATGGCGACAAGCAGGTGCAACTTGGCAGGACGGGTGATCCTGGTGTCCTCCATGTTGAAGCCCCGCGTCTTGGTATCGGAGAAGAGGCATTCGATCTGCCAGCGCTTCCTGTAGATGGACAAGGCAGCTTTCGGCTCGCGATTGGTGGCGATGACGATCATGGTGCCGTCTTCGCGTCGTTTGGCAACGAACGCCATCGTTCTGGCGTAGGCCGCACTCATTCCCGCGAAGTGTCCTTTGTGGCCGGCCAGTTGAAGGCGCGTCCTCTTGTGTCTGGTCAGGGAGGCAAGCGCGGCTTTGCGGCCGTCATCCAGAACGACGTCAAGGTTCTCCTTGACCCTGATCGCGAAAGGGATGTCGTTGCCCAGCAGGAACTCGAACCAGTGATTGCCGACGAACTCGCGGTCGGCAAGCAGGGTATCGATCGAGCCCGCGCCGAATATGGCCAGGTAGCGCGTCATCAGGTCCTTGCGGTCAGTGGTGCTGCTGCAGCCCGCCGCAAGCACGCTCCACAGGATGGGGATGCGCACCCGACGCGCGGCAATCGCCAGCACCAGAAGGTTGATGTCCTTCGCACCCACCTTCCAGCTGGTCCGGTCCAGACA
>NZ_BDLP01000771.1:0-714 GCF_001950415.1 Roseomonas sp. TAS13 | reverse complement strand
TCTGCTGCAGGAGATCGAGGCCGAGGACCGGCCGGCGACGGCCGAGGAGCAGGCCCGGCTGGCGCGTTTCACCGGCTTCGGGGCGTCGGAGCTGGCCAACACCCTGTTCCGCCGGGCGGGCGAGGCCTTCCGCGCCGGCTGGGAGGAGATGGGGAGCGAGCTGGAGCAGTTGGTGACCCCGGCTGAGCTCGCCGGCCTCGCGCGGGCGACGCAGTATGCCCACTACACGCCCGAGTTCATGGTCCGGGCGATCTGGCACACGCTGACGCGCATGGGCTTCGCCGGCGGCTCGGTGCTGGAGCCCGGCTGCGGCACGGGCCTGTTCCTGTCCCTGCTGCCGGACGCCCTGGCCAGCAAGACCAGCCTGACCGGCATTGAGGCGGACCCGATCACGGCCCGCATCGCGCAGCGCCTGTTCCCGGATGCCTGGATCCGCGCCGAGGACTTCACCAAGGCACGGCTGGCCGAGACCTTCGACCTGGCGATCGGCAACCCGCCGTTCAGCGACCGCACCGTGCGGGCCGACGACCCGAGCGGCAGGCTCGGCCTGTCGCTGCACGACTACTTCATCGCGCGCTCGGTCGAGCGCCTGAAGCCGGGTGGTGTGGCGGCCTTCGTGACCAGCCGCTGGACCATGGACAAGACGTCCTCCGTGGCGCGCGAGCACATCGGGCTGTCTCTTGATCACATCTACGCACAGCTCCACCGTAAGGC
>NZ_BDLP01000770.1:0-716 GCF_001950415.1 Roseomonas sp. TAS13 | reverse complement strand
TCGCCTTACGGTGGAGCTGTGCGTAGATGTGATCAAGAGACAGCGAGCTCGACGCCGCACTGCGCGGCGCCGAACGTGCGGTGAACGCGCTGAACCTGTCCTGACGCACCCGCGTCAGGCGCGGCTCGGCCTGCCGTAGCGCAGGCCGCGCAGCCAGCGCCAGGCACGCCAGACGAGATGCTCCCCCAGGCCGAGCGGCGCGGCCCCCAGGGCCCGCCGCCTGTCTAGCCCTTCCAGCCTCCGCCCGACCCGCGCGAAAAGGTGCTGCGCCGGATTCGACATTGCGGGCCCCTCCCCGTTCCTTGCCATGGCAGCATCCTGAAGGATCGCCGCTCCCCATGGCTGTGTGCCGGGACACAGGGCGTGCCATGCTGGGGGCGGAGATGGGAGCGAAGGGCTTTCGCCGAGCGTTCCGCTGCGTGGCCAGCCGCCGGTGGAGAGGCGCCGCCTCTCCCACCGGCCCTCCTCTCCGCCGGGGACCGAAGCCGGTCCCCGGGAGCAGGTGGACAAGCGGGGCTCATGAAAAGGAAGAAACACCCTGTCCGCGCTTGTGGCACCGGCAGTCCGCCGGAGAGCCATGCTCTCCGGCGTGATCCAGCGTCAGCGAGAACCAACTCATCGGGTCCAGGGCACGCAGTGTCCTGGCGGATAAGGGGGACCGGGGGAAAAGGCGGCTGTCTCTTGATCACATCTACGCACAGCTCCACCGTAAGGCG
>NZ_BDLP01000769.1:0-723 GCF_001950415.1 Roseomonas sp. TAS13 | reverse complement strand
TCGCCTTACGGTGGAGCTGTGCGTAGATGTGATCAAGAGACAGGCAGCCTGGCCTGGGATGCCACCGCGCGGCTGACGGCGCCGTTCTGGCGCCTGCACCTGCGGCGGCGCGCCCGGCGGAACAAGGAGATCCCCGCCCGCCTGCAGGAGCGCGAGGGCGGCGGCGCGGCCCGGCCTCCGGGGCGGCTGCTCTGGCTGCACGGCGCCAGCGTGGGGGAGAGCCTGTCCATCCTGCCGCTGATCGAGGCGCTGGCCCGGCGCGACCCGGCGCTGCGCTTCCTGGTCACCACCGGCACCGTGACCTCGGCGGAACTGCTGATGCGCCGCCTGCCGGAAACGCTCCGCCCCCGGCTGCAGCACCGCTTCGTGCCGCTGGACGTGCCGGACTGGGCGGACCGCTTCCTGCAGGGCTGGCGCCCGGATGCCGGGGTCTTCGTGGAAAGCGAGATCTGGCCGAACCTGCTGGCCGCCACGCGCCGGGCGCGGATTCCGATGCTGCTGGTCAATGCCCGCCTTTCGGAACGCTCGGCCCGGGGCTGGCGCTGGGCGCCGGGCCTGGCGCGGGAGGCCTTCTCCACCTTCCGGCTGGTGCTGGCGCAGAGCGAGGCCGACGCGGCGCGGCTGCGCGCCGCCGGGGCCGGGGAGGTGCGGGTCGCCGGCAACCTGAAATACGCGGCCTCCCCCCTGCCCGCCGATGCGGCGGAGCTGGCCCGCCTGCGCCGG
>NZ_BDLP01000768.1:0-725 GCF_001950415.1 Roseomonas sp. TAS13 | reverse complement strand
TTCGCCTTACGGTGGAGCTGTGCGTAGATGTGATCAAGAGACAGGCTTATTGGAGCGCCCCTTATTTCGCCATGCCGGTCTTCCGCCCGCCCCGGCTGGAGCCCGGCGGCCATTCCGGCGTTCCGCATCTGGGGCTGGACCGCCTGCTGGCCAGCCTGATCGGAGACCTGCTGTGAGCGACCCGAGGACCCCGCCCGCCGGCCCGCGCGTGATCCTGGAGGAGGAGGCGCCCTCCCGCCCGGACGAGCGGCTGGACCTGCGCTGGGAACAGGCGGTGGTGCCTGTGGCGGAGCCGCGCACCGGCGGCTGGTCCAGCCTCAGCCTCGCCGCGACGGGGGCGGCCTCGCTGATCCTCGGCCTGTCGATGCTGGACGCGGCGAATTTCGTCGCCTCGCAGTTCGAGCGCGGGCCGGTCCTGGGCGGGCTCACCCTGCTGGTGGCGGTCTTCGGCTTCGGCCTGATCTTCTGGGCCGGGCTGCGCGAGGTTCGTGCCCTGGCCGCGCTGGACGCGGTGGACCGGACGCGGGAGGCTCTGGCCACGGGCGACCTCGCCCGCGCCAAGGCGGATGCGATCCGCTGGGCGGCGCGCGTGCCCGCCGCCCGCGACACCCTGCCGGCGCTGCGCGAGGCGCCCGACATCCCCACCCTGCGCGCCCTGCTGGAGGCCGGGCCGCTGCGCGCCCTGGATGCCCAGGCCATCGCCCTGGGCCGCACCGCCTGTCTCT
>NZ_BDLP01000767.1:0-729 GCF_001950415.1 Roseomonas sp. TAS13 | reverse complement strand
GCCCAGCGCGAGGAGCGGCAGCGCCGGCCAGGAAAGCCGCCCGCGCGCGGCGAAGACGGCGACGGCCAGCAGCGCCACGGGGATCAGCACCATGTGGCTGGGGCGCGTCAGCACCAGCAGGCCGAGGGCCGCGCCCGCCAGCAGGGCCGGGAGGCCGCGCGGGCCGCGATCCTGGAACAGACGGAGGAACAGCAGCGCCGCGCCGGCGAAGAGGAAGAGGCCCAGGCTCTCGGTCATGGCCAGGGTGATGAGCTTGGCATAGCTCGCCAGCGTGCCGAGGCCGATGCCGGTGGCAAGCGCCGCGATGGCCGTGCTGCCGGACAGGCGCCGCGCGGCGGCGAACAGGAAGGCCAGCGCGCCGGCACAGAGCGCCATCTGCACCGGCAGAGTGAGGCCACGATAAGGCGGGCAGTTCTGCGCCACGTCGCCGCTGGACCAGTGGCGGACGAGGCAGGCCGCGTTCTCGCGCAGCCGGGGGTCGAGTTCCATCATTCCGGCGAGGAGCAGCGGATAGCCGGGGCCGAGGAACATGCCGGGCGGCGGGACCTCCCGGCTGCTGTCCACCTTGTCGAAGAAGCCGTCGGAATAGACGCCGTGATGCACCAGGTCCCAGGCCGTCATGGCGTAGAAGCGCTGGTCGAAGACATCCAGCGTGCGGGGCCGCGCGGCCGAGCCGACCGCCAGCAGCACCGCGAGGCACAGGGCGAAGGCGGCCCCGGCCTGGAGCAG
>NZ_BDLP01000766.1:0-736 GCF_001950415.1 Roseomonas sp. TAS13 | reverse complement strand
CCCACTGGCGGATCCGGTCGAGCAGCGCGGCGGGCGGGAGGGGCGGGGAGAGGTGGTAGCCCTGCACGATGGGACATCCGAAGCGGTCCAGCATCTGCAGCGTCTCCTCGTTCTCGACGCCTTCGGCCACGACCTCGATCTCCAGCGAGCGGGCCAGGCTCAGCACCGCCTGCACCAGCACCTGGTCGCTGCGCGCTTTGACCATGCCCGAGATGAAGCTGCGGTCGATCTTGATCCGGTCCACCTCCAGCTTCTGCAGGGAGCCGAGGGAGGCGAAGCCCACGCCGAAATCGTCGATGGCGATCCGCACTCCTGCGCGGCCGAGCGTATCCAGCCCTGCCTGGGCGATGCGCAGGTCCATCATCGCCTCCTCGGTCAGCTCGATCTCCAGCATCCCGGGTGGCAGGCCGAACTCCGCCAGGGTGGACATGACCAGCCGGGCCACGCCGAACTGGGTCATCTCGCGCGGCGAGACGTTCATGCTTACCACCGCATCGGCATGCCCCATCTGGCGCAGCGTGGCGATCATGCGGCAGACGTCGCGCAGGATGAAGCGCAGCAGCGGCTCGGCCTGTCCGGCGCTGGCGGCCGCCAGGATGATGGCGGGCGGGTCGATCGGCCCGTGGCGGGGGTGGCTCCAGCGGATCAGCGCCTCCATCCCGGCCAGGGTGCCGCAGGGGCGGCGGAGCAGCGGCTGGTAGTGGACCTGCAGCGCGCCCCCGGCCAGGGCGCGGGG
>NZ_BDLP01000765.1:0-740 GCF_001950415.1 Roseomonas sp. TAS13 | reverse complement strand
TTCGCCTTACGGTGGAGCTGTGCGTAGATGTGATCAAGAGACAGGCCCCGGCGGAGGCGCATGGGGCGCCCCCGGCGGCGCCCCGGCCCGGCCCGGCGGAACGGCCCGGCGAGGAAGGCGGCGAGAAAGAGGCGGCACCCGCCGCCACGCCAGGAACCTCCACGTCAGGAACCTCCCCCCCGGCACCCGCCGAGCGGCATCCGGTGGCAGGCGGCGGCGAATACCTGCGGGTCGAAGCGGGACGCGTCGATGCCCTGTCCGGCCTGCTGCACGAGCTGTCGGGGGAGTTGCAGAACCAGGATCGGCAGGCGGAGGCGCTGCGCCGGCTGGAGCGCCGGCTGCGGGGGTTGCGCCGGACCTGGCAGGAGCTGCGCGGCGAGGCCGGAAAGGCCAACGGGGGCGGCGCGGAAGCGCGGCTGCGGGAATTCGACCTGGCGCTGTCCGGCCTGGGGCGGGAGCTCGCCGCCCTGGTCCGCGACGGCCGCGACGCGGCCTGGAACGCGGATCAGCTGTCGCGCCGCCTGCGCCAGGGGGTGGAGCGGATCTCCCTGGTTCCGGCCGAGGCGGTGCTCGGCGGCCTGGGCTCCATGACGCGCGACCTCGCCCGCTCCGAGGGCCGGGAGATCGCCTTGCGGCTGGAAGGGATGGAGACCGAGGCCGACCGCCGCGTGCTGCAGGCGCTGAAGGACCCGGTCCTGCACCTGCTGCGCAACGCCGCTGTCTCTTGATCACATCTACGC
>NZ_BDLP01000764.1:0-745 GCF_001950415.1 Roseomonas sp. TAS13 | reverse complement strand
CGAGACTTGTGATCAAGAGACAGCCGCTCCAGCCACGGTGGCGGTCGAACAGATCCAGCACCTGAGGTCCAGGCTCCCGGAACACGCCCAGGCGCAGCCCCTGCCATTCCACCACATGCTCGGCGCCGGCCAGGAAGTCGTTCTGCTCCAAGGGCTTGCCGTTCAGCGTCACCGGCAATGGGTAGAAGCGGCACGCCCGCTCCACGAGCCGCGCAACACCAGCCTCCGTGACCGGAAAGGTCAGCTCGGTGCCAGCGTCCATCCCGGGGTCGGGCAGCACCGCGGCGTCGGCCTCGCCGCAGAACACCGCCCGGCTCAGCGTCACCCGCCGGCCGAGGGAGCGCACCGTCACGCCGCGCGAGGCGAGCGAGAACACCCCCATGCCGGCGGCGTTCTCCACCAGGTCGGTCCGCTCGTCCCAGGCGGAGGCGCCGAAGGTCACCAGCTTGCCCATGTCGGCGATGCCGTGCCCGTCGTCGCGCACGACGAGGGTGGCCCGGCCCTCCTCGCCGAAATGCTCGATCTCGACCCGGGTGGCGCCGGCCCGGCGGGCGTTCTGCAGCACCTCGGCCAGCACGGTGGGCAGCGACTGGTTGAACAGCTCCGGGCTTTTGCGCAGCACCTTCTCGCCCAGGGCGCCGCGGATGCGAGCGATCGGGACGGAGGTCGCGGGAAGGATTGAAGGGGTGTGGGTCACGGGTCGCCTCTCCTGCTGGTCTTCTTCTCGAAGACCCCCACCCGCGGC
>NZ_BDLP01000763.1:0-751 GCF_001950415.1 Roseomonas sp. TAS13 | reverse complement strand
GCAGCAGCAGCGCCCATGAGACCCGCCCGGCCCGGCCGGCCTCCACCAGCCGCACCGCCGCCAGCCCGGCGCCGCAGGCCATGGCGAGGCCGGCGAGCTGGTACTGCACCCGCGTCGCATCCGTGGCCCCGACCAGGCCGCCGAGGACGACCTCGCCGGAAGCGAGCCCCCAGGCCACGCCCGCCGCGACAAAGGGGCCGGTCAGCATCGCCGTGGCCACCAGCCAGCGCCGGGCCGCCGCATCCGCCCCGGTCGCCATGCCCGCCGCCAGCATGGCGGGGCCGAGCAGGACCGCCTCCGGCAGCTTCTGCGACAGGATCTCGGCCGAACTGCTCCAGGTCGCGGCCAGCACCATCCAGAGCCAGAGCGCCCCCGCGGCGGCGAGGGGCAGCGCCACCGGGCGCAGCACCGTCCAGCGGCGCGAGGCCAGGAGCCAGGGGAAGGAGACGGCCAACGCGCCGGCGGAAAGCACCGTGATGTCCGGCAGGGCGGCGGTCTGCGGCACGGATTTCAGCGCCCCGGCCAGGAACAGCACCGCCGCGGCCATCCCGGCCAGCGAGCCCGGCGCGGCGGCATCGACCCGTGCCACCGGCTCAGCCTTCCGGCATGGGGGAGGGGGAGCGTGGCAGGGGGGCGAAATCCGGATGGCCCCGGCGCTGGCCGAGGGGCATCGCGGGGGCGTTCCCCATGCCCCGCGGAGGTGCCGGCCGGGCGGCGGGGTAGGGACCGGCCGCCGCGCCCGGGGGAAGAC
>NZ_BDLP01000762.1:0-753 GCF_001950415.1 Roseomonas sp. TAS13 | reverse complement strand
TCGCCTTACGGTGGAGCTGTGCGTAGATGTGATCAAGAGACAGGGGCTTCGGCCAGGGCGCGGGCGTCGCCCGGCGGGGTGGCGATGCCGCTCGGCCCCTCCGCGACGATGCGCGCGGCGCGGCCGGCGAGGTTGGTCACCACCGGCAGTCCGGCGGCCAGCCCGTCCATCAGCTTGTTGGGCGCCGTCCATTCGGCGAATTCCGGCACCGGGGCGAGGCAGTGCAGCGCCACCTGCGCACCCGCCAGCAGCGAGGCCAGCCGGGGCTTGGGCAGCGGGTCCAGGAAGCTGACATTGTGCAGCCCCCGCCGCGCCGCCTCGGCGATCAGGCGGGGCTTCTCGGCTCCCTCGCCGACCAGCAGGATGCGGAGGCGGCGCTCGCCGGCCAGGTGCAGCTCGGCCGCGGCGTCGAGCAGAGCGTCGAGCCCGTTGGCGCGGCCATGCGCCCCGGCATAGACCGCGAGACATTCCCAGGGCGCCGCGCAGTCCGGACGCCAGGGCGCGCGGTGCGGGCCGAAGAGGTCGAGGTCGCAGCCATTGGGAACCACGTGCAGGCGCGACGGATCGGTGCCGCGCGCCCGCGCGGTGTCCGCCATGCCCTCGGTCAGGCCGATTACCGCCGCCGCCCGGCGGCAGGCGGCATCGGCCAGGACCTCCATCCCGGCCAGGGCCCAGCCCGGGGCCTCGCCCATGGCGCGCGGCAGCTCGGGCCAGGGGTCGCGGATCTCGAAGACGAAGGGCGTGCCGCGCAGG
>NZ_BDLP01000761.1:0-757 GCF_001950415.1 Roseomonas sp. TAS13 | reverse complement strand
GCTTCTGGCCCTTCTCGGGCGAAGGGGCGGGGCCGCTGCACTGGCTGGATGTGGCGGCCCCGCCACGCCGCCTGGCCGCCGCCGTCTGGGCCGCCCGCCAGGGCCGGCAGCGCCCCTGGATGCCGGCCGCCGGCTATGCCAGCGGCCGCGCCGGCCGCCTCGCCCTGCGCCTCGACACACCCTTCGTGCTGGATGGCGAGGTCTTCGAGCCCGGCCCGCAGGGGCTCGTCCTCACCGCCCCCGCCACCGCCACCTTCGCCATGCCATGACCCCGCCGGACAGCCTGTCCGCCCTGGTCGCGGCGGAACTGGCCTTCCCGCCGGACCCCAATCCCGCCATGCGCGCCGCGCGCCACCTGGGGGAGGATATCGTCGCCCGGCACGGGGATGCGGTGGCGGCGGTGCTGTTCTACGGCTCCTGCCGCCGGACCGGGGAAACGGCGGGGCTGCTCGACCTCTACGTGCTCACGACGGGAAACCTCGCCTTCCACCGGCGCCGGCTCCCCGCCCTCCTCAACGCCGTCCTGCCGCCGCAGGTCCTCCACTGGCGCTGCGACGGTCCCGGGGGGCCCCTCCGGGCCAAGGTCGCGGTCATGACCCTCAGGGCCTTCGAGCGGCGGATGCGGCCGGCCTCGATCGACACCACCCTCTGGGCCCGCTTCTGCCAGCCCGCCACCCTCGTCCATGCCCGCGACGAACCGGCCCGCCGGCGCACCGAAGCCGCCACCGCCCGGGCGGTGGAAACCGCCGTCACCTGG
>NZ_BDLP01000760.1:0-766 GCF_001950415.1 Roseomonas sp. TAS13 | reverse complement strand
ACCGATGCCGAGTGGGCCCTGGTCGAGCCCTTCTTGCCAAGCCCTGCAAAGACCGGACGACCCCGGTCCTGGCCGATGCGGCGGGTGGTCGATGCGATCCTCTACGTGCTCCGTACCGGCTGCGCCTGGGCGCATCTGCCCCGCGACTTCCCGCCGCCCGGGACCGTGCACCGTTGGTTCCTGCGCCTCTCGCGCCGGGGCACCTTCGAGCGACTGGCGCACGCCCTCATCATGGCCGACCGCGAGCGGGTCGGCCGAGAGGCCTCACCGACAGCGGCGGTGTTGGACGCCCAATCCGTCCGCTCGGGCGGTGTCGGCGTGAAAGGTGTCCGCGGCTACGATGCCGGGAAGAAGGTGACGGGCCGCAAGCGCCACGCCCTGGTGGACACGGACGGTAGGCTCCTGCTCGCCGCCATCTCGCCCGCCTGCCTGCATGACAGCCGAGGGGGTGCGGCCCTCCTGGCCATGTCGCGCCGCCCTTGGCCGTTCCTGGCCCGCTGCTTCGCCGACCGCGCCTACGCCGGTCCGCGTGTCGCCCGAGCCTCCCCCGTCGCCGTTACCATCATCGGCAGCGCACCCGGCCAGAAAGGCTTCGCCGTGCAACCCAGGCGCTGGGTGGTGGAGAGATCCTTCGCCTGGTTCGGCCGCTGCCGACGCCTCGCTCGCGATCACGAGGCCACCGTCGGTTCCGCCGTCGCCTTCTTCACCCTCGCCGCCGCCATGATCCTCGTCCGGCGTCTGGCTCAGCCGTTATGAAACGGGGTCT
>NZ_BDLP01000759.1:0-776 GCF_001950415.1 Roseomonas sp. TAS13 | reverse complement strand
CCGCCGGGCAGGCGCGAGAGGTCGGCGTTCAGGTCCAGGCCGCGCCAGGGCAGCAGCGCGGGGTCGCCGAGGCCGGGGTCCCAGAGCGGGATGGGCTGGTGCCCGGGCTGGCGGAAGGCGAGGCGCAGGGTGGCCGCGTTTCCGTCCAGCACCGCCTCGTGGCGCAGGCTGTCGCCACCCACCGGGGCGGCCTCGAAGACCGGCTCCATTTCCGGCCGCCGCTTCAGGTCGATCAGCATCCGGCCCTTCGCGCCATGCGGGTCGATGGCGAAGGCCACTTCCTCGATCCGGTCGAAGTCACGGATCACCCGGTTGCGCTCGAAGCGGATGCCGGTGGAACGCTCGGTCCGGCTGATGCGGCTGGAGAGCTGCACGTCGCGGTCGCGCCCGAAGGCGATCACCCGGCTTTCCCCCGGCGGCAGGGTGGCGAGCTGGGCGTCGCCGAGGAAGCTGCCCGCCTCCGGACCGGTCGCGCCATAGACCGTGGCCAGCCCGGCCGGCAGGGTGCGGCCGGTGTCGTTGCGCAGGCGCAGCGCCGCCAGCGGGAAGCGGGCACCGGCGTCCTGCACCCACCAGACCCGTTCCGCCGGGATTCCCGCATCCAGGAAGGGGATGTTCGCCGTTTCCCCGCCGCGCAGGCTGAGCGGCTCCGGCAGGGTGAAGGCGATCCGGCCCGGGGCGAGTTCCGCCGTGGCCTCGGCCGCGGGAGGCGCCATGGAGGCGGGCGCCGCGGCCTCGGCGGCATCGGCCCCCATGCGATAGGCCGGGCGCGCGGC
>NZ_BDLP01000758.1:0-787 GCF_001950415.1 Roseomonas sp. TAS13 | reverse complement strand
GCAGCGCGGCATGGGCCCAGGCACCGGAAAGGGACGCCAGCCACAGGCCGCACGACAGGAGCAGCGGGAGCAGGCGGCGCATGCCTTCCGCCTCAGCCCCTGGGCGTGATGCGGACGGCGAAGGCCGGCGCGCGCAGGGTTTCGCCGGGCTTCGAGGGGCGCTCGATCCAGCGGGTGACCTTGCCGCCCTCGCATTCCTGCACCACCGGGAAATAGACGGTCTGCCCGGCTTCCTTCGGCGTCTGCACCCGCAGGACGAACTCCTGGTAGAAGGCGTCGGGCAGGTTGCCGCCCCGCCAGGCGACCTCCCGGACCGGTGCGCTCTCGCCATGGCCTCCGGGCGCGGCGGTGCCTTCCTCGGCCACGGTGGTCAGGGTCCAGCCGGCCAGGGGCATCGGCTTCACGTTTCGGAAGCCCTCGGGGATCTGCAGCCGGATGCCGGTGGTGGCCGCTCCGTCGCAGCCATGCGGCACGCGGATGGCCACGCGGAGGTAGCTGTCCGCCGGCATGGTGGACTGGTCCAGCGTCACATGCGCGGCGGCCGGAAGGGCGAAGAGGCTGGCGCCGAAGACGGCGGCGAAGCGGTTGAGCATGGGTGGTTTCCGTGGTGTCGGGCCTGGGAGTGGATCAGTGATGGCCGTGCGGACCGGTGGCGCCCGCCGCCTGCACCGGCACCGGCACGGTGATGGCGCCGGCATGCTCGAAGGTCAGCGTGACGGGGACGGCCTCGCCCACCCGCATCGGCGCCGAGAGGCCCACCAGCATGAGGTGCAGGCCGCCGGGGCGC
>NZ_BDLP01000757.1:0-788 GCF_001950415.1 Roseomonas sp. TAS13 | reverse complement strand
TCGCCTTACGGTGGAGCTGTGCGTAGATGTGATCAAGAGACAGGCCGGAATGGTGCGAGGCCCGCACCGTGGCAGACTACGCCGCCTGGTTCTCGGCGCTGCCTCTGCTGGCCGATGGCATCCTGTGCAATTCCGAGGCGACGGCGGCGGAGCTGCGCCGCTGCGCCGCCCGCCACCTGCCGGGCCTGGCACTGCCGCCGCTGGCGGTTGTGCCGCTCAACGGCGCTCCCGTCCCGCCGGCGCGCGAGGCGCCGCTGCCGCCGGAGCTCGAATCCCGGCCCTATGTTCTCTGCACCGGCACGATCGAGGGGCGGAAGAACCATCTGCTGCTCTTCCAGGCCTGGCTGACCCTGGCGCGCCGGCTGGGCGGCGCCTGCCCGCTGCTGGTCTGCGTGGGACGGCCCGGCTGGCGCTCGGAGGGGGCCATGGCACTGCTCGCGGCCTCGCCGGAGCTGGCGGCGAAGGTGATGATCCTGCCGGAGGTGGACGATGCGGTGCTGCATGCGCTGACGCGGCATTGCCGCTTCGCGGTCAGCGCCAGCCATGGCGAGGGCTGGGGCCTGCCGGTCAGCGAGGCGCTGGCGCTGGGCCGGCCGGTGCTGGCGCCGGGCCATTCCGCGCTGCTGGAAAGCGGCGCGGCGGGCGCGACCTTCTTCACGCCGAATTCCGAGCCGGATCTTGTGGAGAAGGCGCTGGCGCTGATCGCCGCGCCGGAAGCGGCCGCGGCGCGGATCGCGCCAGGGGGCGGCTGCCGCCCCTGGGGCGAGGTGGCGCGGGAGATGCTGGCG
>NZ_BDLP01000756.1:0-791 GCF_001950415.1 Roseomonas sp. TAS13 | reverse complement strand
ACGCCTCGGGCAGCAGCACCAGATAGGGCGCAACCAACGCCCATTCCTCATCAGATACGTCGGACGGATAGGACTTGCGGGTCATCCCGCAAATCTGGCCCTCACGTCAGTCCACAACAGCCTCTAGCCGGGGCGAGGCGCGGCTGACGGACAGGCGGCGGCAGGCCCGCCAAGGCACGGCCCGAAGCACGACAAGGTGAACTTGCGACTCGCCCGCGCCTCGTTCTAACGTGACCTCCTCGTCACCTCGGCCAAAAGGAGGGCTGCATGGTTTGCTACCGCCATCGTCGTGGCCCCCTGATGGCCTCGCGCGTGTCCCGCAAAACCGACACGCCGCGGGGCTGAAGCCTCCCGGGAAAGCCCGGAGCCAGCCTCGCCATCCTGGCGGCCCGATGCCGCCTTCCTGAACTTCGTGCCGAGGAACGCCGTGCCCCCGCATGGCGTGCATGACATCGTGTCTTCCGAGAACCACGCCGGACAACGGCGCGCGCATCCCATCCGGGATGTCCTGAACTTCGTCCTCCAGGGCTGGGCGCGACAGCGCCGCCTCGTCGCCGCCATCGGCACCGCCATGCTGGCCGCGACCCTGGCGGACCTGCTGGTGCCGATCTTCGCCGGCCGCCTGGTCGACGCCGCCGCCCTGGCGGACCGCGACCTCGCCCTGCGCGCCATGCTGGCCGCGCTGGCGGCGCTCGCCCTGCTCGGCCTCGCCGCGCTGGCACTGCGCCACATCGCCTTCCTCGCCATCCTGTCTCTTGATCACATCTACGCACAGCTCCACCGTAAGGCGA
>NZ_BDLP01000755.1:0-794 GCF_001950415.1 Roseomonas sp. TAS13 | reverse complement strand
TGCATCAGCCAGGGCACGGTGCTCCGGCGGGCCGAGCGCTTCGTCCGCCTGCCGGGCCTCGGCCACGATCCGCCGGACCTGTTCGGCACGCTTCGCCGCGGCAAGGCCGGCTTCGCGGAGGATGCGGTCGGCCTCGGCCTCCTCGGCGGCATCCGTGTCGCCCAGACGCAGCGCATGGCGCGGCAGGCCAGCCGCCCGGAGCAGGCGGCTGAGCCATTGCCCGTCCCAGGACGGGGCACTGGCCAGGATCTCATGCCCTGCCAGGGCCTCCATCATCCGCGTCGCGACCGCTCCGGGCGCTTCGCCCTCGGCCTCCAGCCGCGCGCGGGACAGGCGATGGATCGCCTCGGCCTCCTCCGACCAGACAGTCCAGTCCGGGGCCGGGCGGATCAGGTGCGCTTCCTCCGCGCCGTCCTCCAGGACCCAGCCGACCTCGACCGGAAAGCCGCCCTTCTCCAGGGAGGATGCCTCGAAATCCAGGAATGCCTTCATGCCGCCTCGCCCCGCGCCGGCCTTCCGGCCGCTCCGGAAGGCTCCCCTCTAACGGCCAGGACAGTGGCAGGGTGCAATCCGCACCGTCATCCGCCGTGCACAGACGCCATGGTTGGGGGCCTGCTGCGGCCTCGCGTTGCGCTTGTGGTTTCCCCCCCCCGGGCGGGGGGCCAGTGACGGTGCGTCAGGCGCCCGGCGGGCGGGAGCCGAGTTCGCGCAGGCAGGCTTCCTCGGTCACGCGGCCGGTTCCGGCGGCGCGTGCCGCGGCCCAGGCGACCAGCATCTCGCGCCCGCTCGGGTAG
>NZ_BDLP01000754.1:0-794 GCF_001950415.1 Roseomonas sp. TAS13 | reverse complement strand
GGATCGGGCCGAGGCGATGGGCAAGGCCTCGGCGCCGTCCGTCGCGGGCATGGCGACCCAGGCCCTTCCCCGCGTCGTGGCGATGCCCGATGGCGCGCCTGCCATTCCCGCTTCCGTTTCTGGGGAGGGCCTGCGGACGCCCGGTTCTGCCTTCGCCAAGGGGGCACCGGAAACGACCCCCATTGCGAGCCCCGCCCTGCCATCCGGCGACGCCGCCTTGGGCGCAGCGCACCCGGGCCAGGATGATGCCGCGCCGCCAGCGGTGACAAAGGGTGCCGTCCGCCCCGCACCATCCGGGGAAAGCGGCACGGCCATGGCGGAGGATAGCGTCCCTGTGTCCGGCGACGCCCCGGAAGAGCGTGAATCCCCCGTTGCGGGAGCCACGCCGGAAGCCACCCGGGCTCCGGACGCCGCTTCCCCGCCCGGAATTCCCGTCGCCGCGCCCACAGCCTCGCCCACTGGGATGGCGCAGGCCCCGGTCTCCACGGTCTCTCCGGCACCTCAGCAGGCCGGGTCCGTGACGGCGGAGCCCGGTGCCGCGCCTTCCCAGGCCACCGGACAATCCATTGGGCAATCCAACGCTACAACATCGCGTGCCGCTGGCGCAGCGCGCTCGGCACAGGCCGGAAAGACTCTGGCTTCTCCGGATCGCACCTTGGCGGAAAGACAGGAGGCCGGGGAGCGGGAGGTCACGATCCGGGACGCCCCGGCGCATCCGACGGATGCGCCGGCCGAGGCGGGCGGCGACAAGGCCTGTCTCTTGATCACATCTACGCACAGCTCCACCGTAAGGC
>NZ_BDLP01000753.1:0-797 GCF_001950415.1 Roseomonas sp. TAS13 | reverse complement strand
TTCGCCTTACGGTGGAGCTGTGCGTAGATGTGATCAAGAGACAGCGGAATGAGCAGCTGCACCACCTGCTGCTGAAATTGAAGCGTCGGCAGTTCGGGCAGAAGTCGGAACGGCTGCCGGAAGATCAGTTGCTGTTCGCGTTCGAGGAGATCGAGGCCACGCTGGCAGCCAGCGAGGCCGAGGCGGGCCAACGTTCGAAGGCACTGCGGGAACAGCAGACAAAACGCCGTCGCGGCAACCGTGGCCAGTTGCCTGCGCATCTGCCGCGCATCGAGCAGGTGGTGATGCCTGAGCGGGAGACCTGCCCCTGCTGCGATGGCCTGCTGGTGGAGATCGGCGCCGACAGCGCCGAGCGGCTCGACGTGCTGCCAACCCAGTTCCGGGTGCTGGTCACCCGGCGGCCCAAGCTGGCCTGCCGCGCCTGTCCCGGCGTGGTGCTGCAGGCGCCCGCTCCAGAGCGACTGGTGCCCGGTGGGTTGCCGACCGAGGCCACTGTCGCCCAGGTGCTGGTGGCCCGCTATGCCGACCATCTGCCGCTGTACCGTCAGGCGCAGATGCTGGCGCGGCAGGGGCTGACGCTGGGACGGGAGGTGCTGGCCGACTGGCTGGGCACCGCCGCCCAGGAGATCCGGCCGGTGGTGCCCCGCCTGCGTGAGATCCTGCTCGCCTCGCCCCGGCTGTTCGCCGACGAGACCACGCTGCCGGTGCTCGATCCCGGACGCAGCAAGGTGAAGAAGGGGTATGCCTGGGCCCTGGCGCGCGACGACCGGCCCTGGGGCGGCACGGATCCCCCGGCC
>NZ_BDLP01000752.1:0-805 GCF_001950415.1 Roseomonas sp. TAS13 | reverse complement strand
CCGGCCGGCGGCGGCGCGGCGCGCTTCCGCCGCCCCGGGAGACGAGGCCGCCTGCGTGCCTCAGGGGACGTGGCGCAGCCAGGCGCCGGAGGAGAACTTCTCCGCCGCGAGCTTCTCCGCCGCCGCATGTTCCTCCGCCGTGATCCGCCCGGCCACGCCGCCATGCAGCGACACGAAGGTCTCGCGCATCCGCCGGATCACCGCCTCGCGCGGCAGGCCTGTCTGGCTGCGCAGCGGATCGACCCGCTTGACGGCGCTCACCGTGCCCTTGTCGCTCAGCTTCTCGCGCCCGATGCGCAGCACCTTCACCATCTTCTCCGCATCCATGTCATAGGCCATGGTGACGTGGTGCAGCACCGTGCCGCCGGAGAAGCGCTTCTGCGCCGCGCCGCCGATCTTGCCCTTGGCGCTGGAGATGTCGTTGA
This sequence comes from Roseomonas sp. TAS13, assembly GCF_001950415.1. NCBI lineage: Bacteria > Pseudomonadati > Pseudomonadota > Alphaproteobacteria > Acetobacterales > Roseomonadaceae > Roseomonas > Roseomonas sp. TAS13. Next base: position 380 of record NZ_BDLP01000752.1, on the reverse strand, counting down.
GCGGCTTGTAGAAGGCGTCGATGCCGAGGGAGATCAGCGCCTGCAGCACCCAGGCGTCGAGGAAGGCATAGGAATCGGCGAAGGTCATGTCGCGCACCAGATCGCCCGGTGCATAGAGCGAGTAGGTGACGCTGTTGCCGGGTTCCGCCAGCATGGCGCCGCCGCCGGTGACGCGGCGGACGACCTCCACGCCCAGCGCCGAGGCTGCGTCGAGGTCCACCTCGTTGCGCAGCGACTGGAAGGCGCCGATGATGATGGCGGGCCGTTCCCATTCCCAGAAGCGCAGCATCGGGCCGCGTCGGCCGGCGGCGACCTCCTGCGCCAGGACCTCGTCCAGCGCCAGGTGCATCGCGGGGGAGAGCGGGGGCGTGTCGATGATC
>NZ_BDLP01000751.1:0-805 GCF_001950415.1 Roseomonas sp. TAS13 | reverse complement strand
GCCAACTGCGCGGCGATGGTGGCGAGCGTGCCGCGCAGGATGCGCTCGTCCGGCCAGCTCGCCCGCACCACCACCGCCACGGGACATTCCGGGCCATGGAGCGGGGTGAGCGTCTCCACGATCCGCGCGATGGCATGGACGGCCAGGTGGATCGCCAGCGTCGCGCCCGTGGCCCCGAAAGCCTCCAGCGTCTCGCCCGGCGGCATGGCGGAGGCGCGGCCGGACAGGCGGGTGAGCACGACGCTCTGCGCCACCTCCGGCACCGTCAGTTCCCGGCCCAGCGCGGCGGCGGCGGCGGCGAAGGCGGGCACCCCGGGGGTCAGCGTACAGGGGATGCCGCGCGCCTCCAGCCGGCGGAGCTGCTCGGCCAGGGCGCTGTAGATCGACAGGTCGCCCGAATGCAGCCGGGCGACGTCCTGCCCCGCCTCGTGGGCGGCGACATACTCGCGCTCGATCTCGTCCAGGCTCATCGGCGCCGTGTCCACCAGCCGGGCGCCGGGCGGGCAGTGCTCCAGCATGGCGGCGGGGACGATGGAGCCCGCATAAAGGCAGACCGGGCAGCGGGCGAGGATGTCGCGGCCGCGCAGGGTCAGCAGGTCGGGCGCGCCAGGGCCGGCGCCGATGAAATGGACGGTCATGCGGGTCCTGTCGCGAGGGCACAGGTGGCGTTGGCGGAGGCGATGCGGGGCAGCACCAGGCGCCCGCCCGGCCCCGCCAGCGCGAGCGCGGCGGCCTCGGCCACGGAAGCCAGCCTGTCTCTTGATCACATCTACGCACAGCTCCACCGTAAGGCGAAACTCGTATC
>NZ_BDLP01000750.1:0-808 GCF_001950415.1 Roseomonas sp. TAS13 | reverse complement strand
GCCGGCCGCCTCCTCCAGCGCCGGCAGGGTGCGGGCGCGCGAGCCCGCCGCCAGCAGGTTGGCCACCAGCGAGGTCAGCATCACCGTCTTGCCGGCCCGCGACAGGCCGGTGACGGCGAGGCGCACCTTGTCACGCCCCGCGAGCGCGCGGGCGGCGTCCTCCGTTCCGGCCAGGACATCCCGCCACAGCCGGCTGGGCGTCCCGGTCAGCACATCCAGGGGCGACGGGCTCACCGCTGGATCAGGGGCGCTGGATCAGCTCGATCTTGTAGCCGTCCGGGTCCTCGACGAAGGCGATGATGGTGGTGCCGTGCTTCACCGGCCCGGCCTCGCGCGTCACCTTGCCGCCGCCGTTGCGCACCTTCTCGCAGGCCGCGGCCACGTCGGGCACGCCCACGGCGAGATGGCCGAAGCCGGTGCCGATCTCGTACTTGTCCACGCCGTAGTTGTAGGTCAGCTCGATCTCGCCGCCATTCTCCTTGTTGCCCTCGCCATAGCCGAGGAAGGCGAGCGTGTACTGGCCGGCGGGCACGTCGTTGCGGCGCAGCTCCTTCATGCCCAGCAGCTCGGTGTAGAACTTCACGCTGCGGTCGAGATCGCCGACGCGGATCATGGTGTGCAGGAAGCGTCCGGACATTCGGGGGTCTTTCTCCTCTATGGCGTTTCAGCGCCGGAGCGGGGGCCGCGTTTCAGCGTGCCCGGGACGTGGTGGGGCGGAAACCGCACCGGCATGTCCCGGCCCCGGAATCGGCGGGCACGGCGCCCACGCCAGGGCGGGCCGGGTCCCTAGCTGGCCCCGGCGCCGCCC
>NZ_BDLP01000749.1:0-809 GCF_001950415.1 Roseomonas sp. TAS13 | reverse complement strand
GCTGTGCGTAGATGTGATCAAGAGACAGCCACTCCGCCAGGACCCTGAGGGTCCTGGACCTCCCCTTCGCTGGTGCTTGCCGATGCCGGATCGCGCCGGAGAGCATGGCTCTCCGGCGGACTGCCTGTGCCGTCAGCGCGGAGATGGTGTCTACTTCTTCTCGGTAGCCCCGCCTTCCCACCTGCTCCCAGGGATCAGGCCACGGGACAACGTCCACCGCAGGCGCCAACTCAAGCCCGGGGACCAGCTTCGGTCCCTGGCGGAGAGGGGGGGCGGCGGGAGAAGCGGCGCCTCTCCCCCCAGGGTGGCCCGAAGCGGAACCGCGACCCGCGAAGGGCCGGGTGCCTTAGCGGCGGCGCTTCTTCTTCTGGTTCGGGTTCTGAGGCCGGGCCGGCTGCGGCAGGGCGGGGGCCGGCGCGGGGGCGAGGGTTTCGGGCGCGAAGACCGCCTGCATCCGCGTCACCGCCTTCTGGGCGGCGGCGAAGTCCCGGCTGCGCAGGAGGATTTCCACCAGCCGCAGATGGGCGTTGGTGTCCTGTTCCGCCTGTTGCAGGACGCGTTCCATGTAGCCGCGGGCGGCGGGCAGGTCGTTCTGGCGGATCGCGATGTCGCAGAGCCGGCGCAGGACATTCAGGTCCTGCGGCGCCAGGGTCAGCGCGGCCTCGACGCGCTGCTTCGCGCCGTCCAGGTCGTTCTGCGCCTGCAGGACCTGGGCGAGCTTCAGGATCGTGCCGATATCCTCCGGCGCGGCCGCGACGGCGCGTTCCGCCCATTGCCGGGCCTCCGAGCGGCGGGACTGGCGCAGCGCC
>NZ_BDLP01000748.1:0-818 GCF_001950415.1 Roseomonas sp. TAS13 | reverse complement strand
CGGCACGGCCAACAGCACCGGCCAACCGAAGCCGAGCATCCAGGCCGCCGTCAGCAGCGCCGCCGCCCGCACCGGCTCGGCGCTCGCCTTGTCCAGCCCGAAGAGCGGCGGGTCGGGCCGGATCAGCAGCACCAGCGCCAGGGCGAGGCAGGCCAGCCCGCCGGCATAGCCCAACCCCCAGGCCAGCCCCGAGACCCGCCCGATCCGCTCCGGCGGCGCCACCTGCGGCAGCATGGCGTTGTAGAAGACGGTGCCGACCTCGAAGGCCACGGTCGCGCCCCCGACGCAGGCGAGCAGCCACAGCGTCCAGGACGGGTCGGGCCGGGCGAACCAGACCAGCGCCGTCAGCAGCGCCGCCAGCAGCGTGCAGAGGCCCAGCAGCAGGCGCCGCCGCCCCCCGGCATCCGCCACGGCGCCCAGCACGGGCGAGAGCAGCGCGATCGCCACCGCCGCCGAGCTCTGCATCCAGCCCCACATCGCCTGTCCCTGCGCCGGACCGGGCGCCACGGCCTGGGTGAAATAGGCGGCGATGACGAAGGTGGAGACCATGGTGGGAAAGGCGCTGTTCGCCCAGTCGTAGAGCGCCCAGGCGAAAGCTCGTCGGTTCAATCCACTTCCCCTCTCCGCCCGCCCCTCGCGGGCATCACCCGGGGACGGAGGAGGGACAGGCGCCGCCCCTCCCCGTCCCGCCTCACCCCGGCAGCCGCGCCAGCACCCGCAGTGCCACCGTCACGGCGGCGAGGTCCGGCACCGAGGCCGCCTCGCGCGCCGTGGTCAGTGCCGCCTCCGCGCCCGCCGCCGGGTCGCGCCCTTCCAGC
>NZ_BDLP01000747.1:0-821 GCF_001950415.1 Roseomonas sp. TAS13 | reverse complement strand
CCCCGGCCGCCGCGCCGCCGCGCGTGGCGCGGGGCATGTCCGGCAACCCGTCCGGTCCCACCTCCAGCACCAGCAGCGGCCCATCCACCGTCAGCGTCTCGGGCACATAGGCGCCCCGCAGCAGCAGGTTCCGCGCCGGCAGCTGCGCCGCGATCTCCGGCAGTTCCAGCCGCGCCTTGCCCGAGGCATCCGGCAGTTGCAGCCCGTAGAGCCGCAGCGACAAGGCGGGCGACCCGCCCGGCTCGGCCGGGGGCAGCCAGCTCAGGGCGGCGGCGCCGATCCTCAGTTCCACCCCGTCGGACGAGATCAGCTGTTCCAGCGCCGTGGCCAGCATCGGCACCGGCAGCGGCCCCGCCTGCAGCCGCCAGAGCAGGGCGCAGGCCACCAGCCCCCCTGCCGCCGCCAGCGTCATCGCCGCATGGGTCAGCGACACCAGCAGCGGCAGGATTCTCCGCCGGAACAGCCACCTCAGCGCGCGGCGCAGCCGGCGGCCCGGCCCGGGCGGGGGCATCCCGGCGCGCGCCGCGGGGTCGGCGGCATCGCGCGCTGGAACCGTCGTGACTTGACCGCCCCGCCGCGTCACGGGACGAAAGGCCGATGACAGCGCCCGGGATGAAACGCCCCCCCGACCCCTTCGATCCGAAGGCGGCGGAGCGGCTGATCGCCAGCTTCGCGGAACGCGGGGCGGCGGAACGCGCCTATGCCACCGGCGAGGGCCAGGCCCTGCTCGCCGCGCTCGGCGGCAACAGCCCCTTCCTCTCCGACCTCGCGCTGCGCGAGGCGCAGACCTTGTTGCGCATGGCCGAGCGAGGCCCCGACGC
>NZ_BDLP01000746.1:0-828 GCF_001950415.1 Roseomonas sp. TAS13 | reverse complement strand
CCGCCAGGGGAAAGCGGCCTTCGCGGAGGGCCCGGCTGCGGGGGTTGGTGATGAGGCCGATGCGCCCCGCGCCGCTCATCCCTCGAGCCAGGAGCGCAGCGGCCCCCGGCGGCGCGCCAGCCCGGCCTGGAGGGTGACGACGACCTGTTCCAGGCAGCCGAACACGGTCCAGGCGGCGACGGCGAGCATGCCCCAGTCCGGGCGGCCGAACAGGGTGAAGAGGCTGAGGATCAGCAGGTTCGGGTTCCGGCGCGCGATCCAGAGGCGGAAGAAGCTGTCGAAGCGCCGCCAGACATGGATCTCCATCTTGTAGAGGGCGAGGAAGAGGCCCTCCTGCAAACGCTGGAGGACATAGCCGCCGAAGACGATGGCGCCGACCGCCGCCGGATGCGCGAGGGGCATTCCCACGGCGGAAAGTCCGTAGATCCAGGCCAGCCACCAGAAGGGCGGGTGGATCAGGTCGATGGCATGGTCGAAGACGTTGCCGAGCGGCGTGGAGGTGAGCGTCACCCGTGCCAGCTTGCCGTCCACCGTGTCGAGGAAGGTCATCACCCAGGCGGCGAGCAGTCCGGGCAGCCAGGCGCCCGTGGCGAAGAGCCAGAGGGCGACGAAGACCAGGAGCAGGCTGGCGAAGGTGACCTGGTTGGGCGTGATGCCGAGGGCGGCGCAGCCGCGCACCACCTGGAAGGCCGGGCGGGGCCAGACATGCTTGGTGATGGCATCGGTGACGCCCTTGTAGGAGCCGCCGAACATCTCCCATTCCACCGCGCGCCGCGTCCCGGCATCGAGGCGGAGGAGATAGGGGCTGTCTCTTGATCACATCTACGC
>NZ_BDLP01000745.1:0-830 GCF_001950415.1 Roseomonas sp. TAS13 | reverse complement strand
GGTCGTGCGGATGGGTGGGCAGGCCGGCCTGGGTGAGCCAGGCCGCGGCCTCGGCGAGCGCCAGGCGGGCGACCAGGCCCTCGCGCACGGCCTCCGAAGCAGCCCCGGCGCGGGCGTCGAGGCGCGAGACGAGGTCCTCGGCCTGACTCAGCGGCAGCAGCAGCCAGGCGGGATCGGGCGCGGCCGCCGGCGGAGGCTGACCGGACCGGCGCGTGGCCCAGGGCAGCGTGCTGCCGTCGTCGGGATCACCTTCATCCTCATCCCAGCCTGCCATGCACCAAACCTCCGCCCGAAGACGTTGAGAGGAGCTTCTGAGTTCCCGGTCTTCGTACTCAGGATAGGGAAAAAACAGCAGATTGGAAATCGTTCTGAAATTCAAAGACGGGTATCGCTTGTGCTACTCCGCCGCCGGGCAAAACGCCCCCGGCGACCCCTTCCCGTCCCCGCAAGCAGCGCCCTGCATTCCGTCCGCAAATGGGGATTAGCGGACGGAATGGGGAGGGGCGGCTGCGGAGGCGCGACGCGGTCGCCGACGGCATTCCACCGGGCGTCGGAGTAGCACAAGCGATACCCGTCTATCAGTTTCAGAATACCTTACAGATCGCTGTTTTACCGTGTATCCTGAAAAAGAAGGCCGGGAGCTCAGAAGCCCCCGCCAGCGTCTTCGGACAGAGGTCGGCGACATGGCAGGCTGGGACGAAGACGATCCCGACGACGGCAGCACGCCGCCCTGGGCCACGCGCCGGTCCGGTCCGCATCCGCCGGAGGCCGCGCCCGATCCCGCCCGGCTGCTGCTGCCGCTGAGCCAGGCCGAGGACCTCCTGTCGCGC
>NZ_BDLP01000744.1:0-832 GCF_001950415.1 Roseomonas sp. TAS13 | reverse complement strand
GCCATCGGGCGGGGGTGATCGCCGGCGTCGGCGGTGGCTGCACCCAGGCCGCGGTGGAACTCGCCGCCACCGCAGCCCGGGGCGGCGCGACGGGCCTGCTCTGCGCCGCCCCGCCCTATATCCGGCCGAGCCAGGATGGCATCCGCGCACATGTCCGGGCCGTGGCGGCCGTCAGTCGCCTGCCGCTCGTCCTCTACGACGTGCCATCGCGGACAGGCGTCGCCATCGCCGACGAGACCGTGGCGTCCCTGCGCGACGGCGGGCTGGTCCAGGCCTTCAAGGATGCCACGGCGGATATCGGCCGCCCGGCGAGGCTGCGCCGCCTCTGCGGCGCGGATTTCCCGCAGCTCTCGGGCGACGACGCCACCGCCGTGCCGCACCTGCTGGCGGGTGGGGCGGGGTGCATCTCGGTCGCCGCCAACCTGCTGCCGGCGCTCTGCACGGCCCAGTACCGGGCCTGGGCGGCCCGTGACGCCGGGATGCTCGCCGCGCTGCACCAGAGCCTTTCGCCGCTGCATGAGGCGCTCTTCACGGAAAGCAATCCCGTGCCCCTCAAGGCCGGGCTGGAGAGCCTGCGGCTCTGCGATGGCCGGCCGCGCCTGCCCCTGATCCGCGCCCGCGTGGAGACCCGGATGGCACTGGAGCGGCTTCTCGGCACGCTTCTTCCGCAGGAGGAACTGCTGGCGGCCCGGCCGGAGGACATGCCGTTCCCGGCATCCCGCCCCGTCCATCCGGGCGCGGAAGCGATGCCCGGCAAGCTCCACTAGGAGCGAGGCCAGGCCGGGAAGCCTCCCGGCCTTCCACCTGTCTCTTGATCACATCTACGCACAGC
>NZ_BDLP01000743.1:0-835 GCF_001950415.1 Roseomonas sp. TAS13 | reverse complement strand
GCCGGAAGGGGCCAGCGTGTCCGGCGTGCCGGCGCGGGGCTAGGGCGGCGGTCGCGGCCCGGCATCCCGAAGAGGGCGCCGTCCGGTGGGCTCCTGGCTGGCCTGACGCCAGGTAAAGCGGGTTCAGGGTTCCAGCGGCCTGCGGAAGCGCGACAGCGCCAGCATGGCACCGCCCGCCAGCAGGCCCCAGAAGGCGCCGCTGATCCCGGCGAAGGCGGTGCCGGAAGCGGTGACGAGCAGGGTGACGATGGCCGCCTCGCGCTGTTCCGGCACGGCCATGGCGCCTTGCAGGGAACCGCCCAGCGCGCCCAGCAGGGCGAGGCCGGCCACCGCCTCCACCAGCACCGGCGCCGCCGCGACGAAGGCCGTGACGAAGCCCGCGAGCAGGCCGAAGAGGATGTAGCCCACGCCGTTCACCACGGCGGCCTTCCAGCGCTGCGCCGGGTCGGGATGCGCGTCCTCGTTGGCGCAAAGGGCGGCGGTGATGGCGGCGAGGTTGACCGCGTGGCCGCCCAGGAAGGCGGCGGCGACGGAGAAGAGGCCGGTGGCGCGGAACAGCGGCCCGGGCGCGGGGCGGTAGCCGTAGAGGCCGAGCGTGGCCAGGCCGGGGATGTTCTGCGAGGCCATGGTGACCAGGAAGAGCGGGATGGCGGTGCCGATCAGTGCCTGGAGGGTGAATTGCGGCATCACCGGCACGGGGATGGGCCAGCTCGCCGCGATGGGGGCGCCCGGCATCGCCAGGATGATCCCGAAGGCCACGATCACCGCCGCCGGCACGGCGAGCAGCCGGTGCAGCCGCCCGGCGATGGCCCCTGTCTCTTGATCACAAGTCTCG
>NZ_BDLP01000742.1:0-842 GCF_001950415.1 Roseomonas sp. TAS13 | reverse complement strand
CGCCCGCCCTTGGGCTTGGGCTGCTCGGGCGGCAACAGCGGCTCAATCGCCGCCCAGAGATCATCAGAAACCAAAGGCTTCGCCATGCCCACAGAAACGCATCATACCGGGTTTAGTTAGGCGCTCTAAGCCGAAGGAGGTGGGCGGACATGTGCACTTCCTGGTGCTCCGCCGAGAAGCAAAAGGCGAGCCGCACAGCATGATCGGCTCGGGAAGCGAGGAGAACGTGCGCGACGCCATGAAGGCCGCTGCGCGCATGGTCGAGCGATATCGGACGACATGAGAGCTACGCCCCGGCGACAGGGATTGGTTTCTCTCTTCCGGAAAGGGAAAGAGAGACGTCGATGGAGGATCTTCGCATCATCCAGGCTCTTGCTCCTGACGTAACGCGGAAGTAGTGGCCGGGGACATTGCCACGTTGCCGACTTGTAGCGACGGCGACGCAGCTTAAGAGGCGGTTTCCACTACTACTCTGAGTTGAGGGCGACTGCTGGGGCGGTTCCCTGGTGCGGCTCCCATCTTTGCTGTTTGGCAGGGATATCAGTGTTGGACAGCAGGATCCTGGGCCTGATCGCGACGGTGATCGAGTGCTGCGAAGGGTGCCGTGTGTGGATCGGCATGGAATAGGAACCCTGTTGGAGGGGTGATCGGCGTCCAAACGGGACCCCACTGACGGCGGGGTTCACAGTGGTTTCCGGGATGATCGGGAGCCAGTGCTGGGATGCTGGTCGTGGAGACAGTGGCAAAGATCCGGCGCCTGCACCGGGTGCAGGGCAAGTCGATCAAGGCGATCTGTCGTGAGCTCGGGATTTCGCGAAAGGTGGTCCGGAAGGTTCTGCGGT
>NZ_BDLP01000741.1:0-842 GCF_001950415.1 Roseomonas sp. TAS13 | reverse complement strand
TCGCCTTACGGTGGAGCTGTGCGTAGATGTGATCAAGAGACAGGCCCTGCCGCCCGGCGACGCGCGCATCGCCTGGCGCGGCGGCGGCCTCGCTTTGGTTCTGGCGGAGCGTCGCGCCGCCATTCGCGAGGCGATGGCCTCGCTCGGCTTCACGGATGAGGAAATCCCGTCATGAGCGGACAGTTCGAGCCCCTCGCCACCCAGGGTGCCCCCCAGAGCACCGCCGCTGGCGGCACGCTGGCGCAGGAACGCGGCACGCCGGGCCAGGCAGGCACCCCCGGCCTGGGCGCAGTCTATGACATTCCGGTCCAGGTCAGCGCCGTGCTGGGCCACGCCACGATGCAGGTGAGCCAGCTCCTCAAGCTGGGGCGCGGCGCCGTGGTGGAACTCGACCGCAAGCTCGGCGAGGCGGTGGACATCTACGTCAACAACCGCCTCGTCGCGCGTGGCGAGGTGGTGATGGTGGACGACAACCGCCTCGGCGTGACCATGACCGAGATCGTCAAGACGGACCGGAGCTGAGGATGACACGCCTCCTCATCGTCGGCAGCCTGGAGGGCGAGCTCGGCCAGGCCGCGCGCATCGCCCGGGCCGGCGGGGCGCGGCTGGCGCAGGCCGACGGCGTCTCCACCGCGATCGCCCATGCCCGGGCCGAGGGCTGCGACCTCGTGCTCTGCGACGTGCTGCACGATGTCGCCTGGCTGGTGCAGGCGCTGGAGGCCGAGCGCATCGCCTGTCCCGTGGTGGCCTGCGGCCGCTCCTCGGACGCCGCGGCGGCGGTGCGGGCGATCCGGGCCGGCGCGCGCGAGTTCCTGCCGCTGCCGGCCGAGCCCGATCTGATC
>NZ_BDLP01000740.1:0-844 GCF_001950415.1 Roseomonas sp. TAS13 | reverse complement strand
TCGCCTTACGGTGGAGCTGTGCGTAGATGTGATCAAGAGACAGCTCGCCCCGGACCCCCTCTCCGCCGGGGACCGAAGCCGGTCCCCGGACCCCGGGCCCGAGCTGGTGCCGGTGGGTGACGTGAGCCTGTGGGTTGATCCCTGGAAGCAGGTGGAGACGCGGGGCTCCCGGAAAGATAAGGAACACCGGCTCCGCGCTCGTGGCACCGGCAGTCGCCGGGAAGCCACGCTTCCCGGCGCGGTCCGATCACAGGAAGAACCGACTCACCGGGTCCAGGGCCCGCAGGGTCCTGGCGGATGAGGGGGCCGGGGGAAAAGGCGGAGCCTTGTCCCCCGGGACAGCGCAACGCCGGAGGTTGGAGAGCCGTCCTCCGGTCAGGGTTTCGCGGCCTGGGTTTCCCGTGCTTCCGTGGCGCTCCGTGTTGCCGGGCTGGCTTGCAGCAGGGTGTCCAGCGCGTCCTGGAGCCGTCGGACGAACCGCACCGTACCGTCGCCGAGGATTTCCGGCGGCAGGGCGTCGCGCAGGGCCTGTTCCTGCGATGCTTCGGCCTCGCCCCAGATCCCGATCACCAGCGGCAGGGCGGGGAAGTCCCGCCGCAGGCGCAGCACCGCGTAGCGCAGGCTGGCGCCGCTGGTGCCGCCGGCCACCACGGAAAGGCAGAGTGCCCGCACCGTGCCGCCGGGGGCGGTGGTCATCGGCTCCGGCTTCCGCAGGGCGGCGTTGGGCAGCATCCCGGCGCCGAAGCCGCGCTGGCGCAGGGCCTGGACCAGCATGCAGGCGGCCTGGCCATCGAAGCGGCCGCGCCCGGGCTGTCTCTTGATCACAAGTCTCGACGTCAGCATT
>NZ_BDLP01000739.1:0-847 GCF_001950415.1 Roseomonas sp. TAS13 | reverse complement strand
TCGCCTTACGGTGGAGCTGTGCGTAGATGTGATCAAGAGACAGGCCCGTCGCCGGGACCTCCCCTGGCACCCTGCCCGGTGCCGCGCAGGGTTCCCCGGCCCTGGGGGCCGCCGCGGGCCGGCCGCTGAAGCTGGACGGGCTGGAACAGGGGGCCGGGCTGCTGCGGGATCTGCTGGACGGGCTGCTGGACGGGGGGTAGCCGCCGGATAGGAGGCGCTGTAACCTCCTGACATTCACTCATGAAGGTAAGTTTCGCCGTTCGTCTTCTGTTTCAGCATTCCGTCGCCCTGGCCGTCCGGCCTCGGCCCCTGCCCTTCCGCCGTGCCGCCCGCGCCGGCGGACCGGTTCCGTCGCCCTGGCTTCCGCGCCCCGGCCCCCCGTTCGATCGCGCCACCCCGTCCCGGGCCTGCCCGGCCTCCGGGGCCCGGCGCGCTGAGGTCTGAACCGCCATGTCGATGCTGAACACCGCCGCCGCGGTGCTGCGCTGCTTCTCGCCGGCCCATCCGGAACTGACCACCTCCGAGGTGGCGGACCTGCTGCACCTACCGAAGAGCAATGCCTCCCGCGTGCTGCGCGCGATGCGGGAGGCCGGCTTCATCGATGCCGTGCCCGGTTCCCGCCGCTACCGCCCAGGGCTGCTGCATCTCGAACTGGGGCAGGTCCTGCGGAACGGCTCCATCCAGTGGCGGGAGGCGCAGGCGGTGCTGCTGCGCCTGTCGCGGCTCGGGCGGATGAGCGGCGAGGTCAGCCTGCTGGACGGGACGGAGGTGGTGCGGCTGCTGCGGATGAAGGACGGCCTGCCGGTGCCCCCGGCGCCCGGACGCGCCGCTGCCTGGGATGACGCGG
>NZ_BDLP01000738.1:0-852 GCF_001950415.1 Roseomonas sp. TAS13 | reverse complement strand
CCGCCAGGACGCGGGCGCGAGGCGAGGAGACGAGGTCGCCCAGCAGCGCGGCGAGGTTCTCGCGCGAGGCTTCCGGCACATGGTCCGCCTTGGTCGCGGCGAAGGCGACATGGGACACCCCGGCGCCCGTGATCCAGTCGAGCCAGGAGCCGCCATAGCGCAGGCTCTCCGCGATCGCGGCCAGGGATTCCGCCGTGTCGTCGAAGGATTCGCGCCCGGCATGCAGCGCGCCCAGCACGTCCACCAGCACCGCCTGGCGGTCGAAGCGGCGGAAGACCGGCTCGAAGAAATGCGCCCGCTGGTCCTGGAGATAGGCGTCGTGGCGGCGGGACAGCAGCGCCGCCATCTCCCCGCCCCGGGCCGCCTCCGGCAGCGGAAAGAACCAGAGCAGCGGCGTTTCCCCGCGCGGCCCGGGATTGAGCACCCTGCCGGGCTGCAGGAAGCGCAGGCCCAGCTCGTCCCGGCAATGGCGCAGCGCGTCGCGGTAGAGCACCCAGCCACGGCGGACCAGCGCCTCCTCCGCCGTGGCGGCGGGCGGCAGGGCGCGGGCGAAATCCAGGAAGGCGCGCACCGGCTCGGCCCGGATGCGTTCCAGCCGCGCCAGCGTGGCATCGGACCAGCCGGCATGGCTGCCGTTGAACATCGGCAGGTCCAGCAGCCATTCGCCCGGATAGTCGAGCAGCTCCAGCGTCACCTGCCGGTCGGGCAGGAGCTGGCCCCAGAAGTTCCTCCGGCGGATGGTGAGCGCCAGGGAGAGGGTCGAGAGGTCCTCTGTCCGCGCCGGCCATTGCGGCGGGTCGGCGGCGAGGGATTCCAGATGCGCCAGCGCGTCGAAGCGCGGCGTGTTCTCGG
>NZ_BDLP01000737.1:0-854 GCF_001950415.1 Roseomonas sp. TAS13 | reverse complement strand
AGAGCGCCTAACTAAACCCGGTATGATGCGTTTCTGTGGGCATGGCGAAGCCTTTGGTTTCTGATGATCTCTGGGCGGCGATTGAGCCGCTGTTGCCGCCCGAGCAGCCCAAGCCCAAGGGCGGGCGGCCGCGGCTGGCGGACCGGGCGGCATTGACGGGGATCGTGTTCGTGCTGGTCAGCGGCATCCCATGGGAGAGGCTGCCCGCCGAGATGGGCTGCGGCTGCGGGATGAGTTGCTGGCGACGGCTGCGCGACTGGCAGGCGGCCGGGGTCTGGGCCGCCTTGCACCGCCTGCTGCTGGAGCGGTTGCAGGCTGCGGGGCAGATCGACTGGCGGCGGGCCGCGCTGGACAGTGCCACTGTTCCGGCGAAAAGGGGGGCGCCGAGACGGGCCCGAACCCGACGGATCGCGGCAAGCCAGGCACGAAGCGCCACCTCGTCACGGACGCCCGCGGCACGCCGCTTGGCCTGACGCTCAGCGGGGCCAACCGGCACGATAGCATGATGCTGGCGCCCACCCTGGATGCCGTGCCGCGGATCAGGATCGGCCATCGCGGCCGCCCACGGCAAAGGCCGGGCAAACTCCACGCCGATAAGGCCTACGACCACCGTCGCTGCCGCCGGGAGTGCCGCGCCCGTGGCATCACCCCGCGCATCGCACGCCGTGGCATCGAGAGCAGCGCCCGCCTCGGACGACACCGCTGGGTGGTGGAGCGTACCTTCGCCTGGCTCGCCCGCTACCGACGCCTGACCATCCGCTACGAGCGCCGCGCCGACATCCACCTCGCCTTCACCACACTCGCCTGCGCCCTCGTCTGCCTCGGCCAGATTAGGCGGTTCTGTTAGGCGCTCT
>NZ_BDLP01000736.1:0-855 GCF_001950415.1 Roseomonas sp. TAS13 | reverse complement strand
CTAGAGGCTGTTGTGGACTGACGTGAGGGCCAGATTTGCGGGATGACCCGCAAGTCCTATCCGTCCGACGTATCTGATGAGGAATGGGCGTTGGTTGCGCCCTATCTGGTGCTGCTGCCCGAGGCGTCGGGGCAGCGGCGCCATGCCTTGCGCGAGGTGTTCAACGGGCTGCGCTACGTGGTCAAGACGGGCGCGCCCTGGCGCTGGATGCCCAATGACCTGCCACCATGGGACATCGTCTACGCCCAGGCCCGGCGCTGGCTGGCGGCGGAGGTGTTCGAGGCGATCGTGCACGACCTGCGGGCCGTGCTGCGGCTGGAGGCAGGCCGCGCGGCCGAGCCGACGGCGGCGGTGCTGGACAGCCGGACGCTCCGATCCACCCCCGAGAGTGGGGCCAGGGCGGGCTACGACGGGGCCAAGCGCAAGCGGGGCTCGAAGGTGCATGCGGCCGTCGATACGCTCGGCCACCTTCTGGCGCTGCACGTCACGCCGGCCACCGCCGACGACCGTGCCGAGGTCGGGCGCCTGGCCGACGCCGTCCAGAATGCCACCGGCGAGAGCGTCGAGATCGCCTTCGTGGACCAGGGCTATACCGGTCCGAAGCCCTCTGAGGCTGCCGCCAGGCACGGCATTCAGCTCGAGGTCGTCCGCCACCACGAGGCCAAGCGCGGCTTCGTCCTCCTGCCCAGGCGTTGGGTGGTGGAACGCTCCTTCGCCTGGGCTACCCGCTTCCGACGCCTCGTCCGCGACTATGAACGCCTGCCCGAAACACTCGCAGGCCTCCATCTCGTCGCCTTTGCTTGCCTCATGCTCAAGCACCTCACCTCAATCACCCAGGTCCACAACAGCCTCTAG
>NZ_BDLP01000735.1:0-859 GCF_001950415.1 Roseomonas sp. TAS13 | reverse complement strand
GCGCGCGGCCCGCGACGCCGCCTATGCCGCCGTGGATGCGCTGGACTGGCCAGAAGGCTTCTGCCGCCGCGACATCGGCTGGCGGGCGCTCGGGGCGGGGTGATCGGGGGCAGCGCCCCTGGCCCGGAGGAAGGCTCCGCCTTTCCCCCGATACCCCCTTATCCGCCGGGACGCTGCGCCCCCTGGACCCGGTGAGTTGGCCCCCGCTGCGGCCGGACCGCGCCGGAGGAGAGCATGGCTTTCCGGCGGACTGCCGGGGCCACCAGGGTGGGCAGCGTGTCCTGATCCCCTTCCCGGGAGTCCCGCCGCTCCACCTGCTCCCCGGGATCAGGCGGGAGCTGAGCTCGACAACTGGTGCCAACCCAAGGCGAGGTCCGGGGACATGCGATGTCCCCGGCGGTGGGGGTTCCGGGGGCAGGCGGAGCCTTCCCCGGGGCCGGCCACGAAGCGCGCCGCCAAAGCCCGGGCGACGGCCGCCATCCGCATCAGCCGCGCTCCTGCCGCCAATAGGCGGCGCAGTAGCAGCGGTCCTTGTCCAGCCCGCGCTCGTCGCGCAGGTGGCAGCGCATGGACTGGGCGACCTGGAACTCGGCGGCGGCCCAGGCGGCGGCGGTGCCGCTTTCCGGCCAGTGCAGGGCGCGCAGGGCGGCGGGCAGGAGGTTGGGCGTGCCGGCGGGAAGTCCGTTGCGGTGCAGCCAGCGCAGCGCGACGCCGGGCGGGTGGGGCAGGTCCTGTTCCTCCCGCGCATCCGCGACCTCGACGATCGCCACGCCGCGCGCATCGGAGGGCAGTTCCTCCAGGATGCGGCCGATGGCGGGCAGGGCGGTCTCGTCGCCGGCCAGGACCACCCAGTCCGCGC
>NZ_BDLP01000734.1:0-860 GCF_001950415.1 Roseomonas sp. TAS13 | reverse complement strand
GATCGGCCCCCGGGGGCCGGGAACCTCCCCCCGCAGCGGCCGGTGGTGGTGCCCATGCAGCACGAGTTCCGCCCCGTGCCGCGCCAGCACGCGGCACAGCGCCGCCCGGTCCGCCAGGGCCTTCCGCCGCCCCCCGGGGCCGAGCAGCGGCGGGTGGTGGATCATCACGATCCGGAACAACCCCTCGCGCCCCGCCACCTCCAGCAGCCCGGGCAGCGCCGCGAGCTGTGCCGCGCCCAGCCGTCCCGCCGCCGAACCCGGCCGGGTCGGCACCGCCGAGGAAAGCCCGATCAGCGCGACCGCCCCGCGCCGCCGCAGAAAGGGAAAGGGCGCGCCGCCCGCCTCCCCGGACATCCAGGGCGACCAGAGCCCGGTCCCATCCGCCCATGGCAGGGCCACGGTGGCGTCGTGGTTGCCCGGCACCACGGTGACCCCTTCCGACGGGCCGAGTGCCGCCAGCCAGTCCCGCGCGGCCGCGAATTCCCCTGGCAGGCCCAGGTTCGTCAGGTCTCCCGTGATGGCCAGGTGGTCCGCCCCGGCTGCCACGATATCGGCCAGCAGGGCTGCGGCGGACACGGCCCGGCGCCGCTTGCGCCGCCAGGCGAAATAGGCGAGCAAGCGCTTCCCCGCGAGCTGCGAGAGCGGGTGGATCGCCCCGGAGGGTACAGGCAGGTGCAGGTCGGACAGGTGCGCGAGGCTGAAGGACATGGTGCGGCGCAGTCTCGCCCGTCCCCCGCCCCGGCGCCAGCGGCCCGCTGGCTGGGGGAATCCCCCGTGCCCGTCTGGAGCATGCCGGGCTCCGAACTGCTCCGCCGGGCCCTTCTCCGCGCCGGCACCGCCGACACCGCCCCCTGGACCGG
>NZ_BDLP01000733.1:0-871 GCF_001950415.1 Roseomonas sp. TAS13 | reverse complement strand
CCCCGTGCCGGGGCGCCCCCTGCCCGGCTGAACCCGCCGGCGCCGATGCCGGAAAGGGGGCGCCCGCCCCTCCGGGCCGCGGAGGACCCGCATGCCCGCCCTGCATGCGGCTGTGGGGAGACTTCCGGCCGGACCCGGCGTTACCATGGTCGCCATGGCCCAAGACGATCCCTACAGCACGCTCGGCGTCAGCCGGCAGGCCAGCCCGGACGAGATCCGCAAGGCCTTCCGCGCCATCGCCAAGAAGCACCACCCCGACCTCAACCCCGGCGACAAGGTGGCGGAGGAACGCTTCAAGGCGGCCAATGCTGCCCACGACCTGCTCTCCGATCCGGAGAAGCGGGCCCGCTTCGACCGGGGCGAGATCGACGCCACTGGCCAGGAGGTCCCGCCACGCCAGTACTGGCGCGACTATGCCGACGCCCCCGGCGCCGGACGCTACCGCGCCGGTCCCGGCACCGGTGCGGAGGCCCATGGCGCCACCGGCTACGGCGGCGGGTTCGAGCATGGCGGCTTCGAGGGACAGATCGACCCGGAGGACCTGGGCGACATCTTCGGCCAGTTCTTCCGCCAGCGGGGCGGCGAATCCGCCGGCTCCTCCCGCCCGCGCAAGGGCCAGGACAGCCGCTACCACCTGGAGGTCCCCTTCCTCGACGTGGTGAATGGCGCGACCCAGCGCCTGACCCTGCCGGAAGGCGGCACGCTCGATGTCCGCATCCCGCCGGGGCTGGAGGACGGCCAAGTGCTGCGTCTGCGCGGCAAGGGCCGGCCCGGGCGCGACGGCGGCCCCGACGGCGACGCCCTGATCGAGATCGCGGTGCACCCCCACCCGCTCTACCGGCGCCAGGGCCGCGACCTGGAGATGGATGTC
>NZ_BDLP01000732.1:0-874 GCF_001950415.1 Roseomonas sp. TAS13 | reverse complement strand
TCGCCTTACGGTGGAGCTGTGCGTAGATGTGATCAAGAGACAGCCACCACCGGGTGGCGGGCTCCCCGCACGCGGAAGCCGGTGCCCTCCGAGATCTCCGGCCGGCACCAGCCGCCTCCGGCGGCGAGCTCGGCCGCCGCCTGCTGCACGTCGATCTCGGCCAGGGCCGTGGCGGCGGCGGCGATGCCCGGGGCGGCGTCGAGGCAGAGCTGGCGCAGATGCGCCACCACCCGCGCCTCGCGCCGCGCCGCTTCCTCCCGCGCCGAGGAGAGCTTGCGGTCCAGCTCCGCCAGGGCGGTGCAGGTGAAGCGATGGGCATTGGCCATGGTCTGGCGGTGGATCGGGGCGTGCGGCCCCTCCTGGGCCTTCGCGCGGAGCAGGGCCTCCCCGGCGGCGGCGGGGACCTCCACCAGATGGCCGAACTGCTGGTGGTGCCTGATCTTCAGGCTGGCCACGCCCCAGGCCTGGGCCAGCTCGCGCTGCATCTCCAGGATCGCCTCGCGCGCGCCGTCGCGCAGCCGGCGCAGCCCGTCGAGCTGCCCGTCATAGCCGGTGGCGATGGCGTTGCCGTCCTCGAAGCGGGAGGGGAGGTCCTCCGCCAGGGCACGGGCCAGCTCCGCCCGGGGGGAGTTCCCCGGCAGCAGGGCCTTCGCCGCGCGCAGCAGCAGCAGGGGCACGCCCTCCGCCCTGTCCAGCGCCTGGCGGATGCTCTCGGCCCGGCCCAGCCCTTCGGCCATGGCGGCGAGGTCGCGCGGAAAGAAACGGCCGACCGAAAGCCGCGCCAGGGCGCGCTGCATGTCCGGCGCGCCGCGCAGGCCCTGCCGCAGGGCGGCGCGCAGGCGGCTGTCGTTCAGGAGGAACCCGACCGCCTCGT
>NZ_BDLP01000731.1:0-874 GCF_001950415.1 Roseomonas sp. TAS13 | reverse complement strand
GCGGATGGTGCCGGTGAGGCCGGTGGGGGCGCCGTCGAGGCGGCGGAGGAGGCCGGTGACCTCCGCCTCCATGCGGGCGGCGGCGGCGAGGAGCTGTTCGCCGGTGGGGGTGGGGGTGAAGCCGTCCGGGGTGCGGGTGAAGAGGGGGGTATCGAGGTCGCGTTCGAGGGAGTCGAGGCGGCGGGCGATGGTGGTGTGATCGACGCCGAGGCTGCGGGCGGCGGCGGAGAGGGTGCCGCCGCGGCGCAGGGCGAGGAGGGTGCGGAGGCGGTCCCAGTCCGTGAGGGCGCGGTCGGGGCCGGGCGCGTGGGCAGGCGTGGCTGTGCGTTTCTGCGCGGGCATTGTGGGAAGGAGCGCGTTTCCTGTGCGGCTGTCCACGGGCATGTTGCGTGGGTGCGTGAGACAGCAATGGAGCGGTCCGATGGTGCGGGTGCCGGTTTGGTTACGGGGCGGGGCGATGCTGGCGGGGACGGCGGTGGCCTGGGGCGGGATGTTCGCGGTGACGAAGCCGCTGATGGGGATGGTGGACCCGTTCACGCTGACGCTGGTGCGGTACGGGGTGACGGCGCCGGTGTTCCTGGCGCTGCTGGTGCTGGTGGAGGGGGTGGGGGCGCTGCGGCTGGAGGGGCGCGGGTGGCGGCTGTGGTGGCTGGGGACGCTGGGTTTCGCGGGGTTCGGGGTGCTGGCCTTCCTGGGGCTGCGGGTGGCGCAGCCGGAGCATGCGGCGGTGATCCCGGCGACGATGCCTTTGATCGCGGTGGCGGTGGCGGCGTGGCGGGCGCGGCGGCGGCCTTCGGGGCGGGTGCTGCTGGCGGTGGCGCTGGGGCTGGCCTGTCTCTTGATCACATCTACGCACAGCTCCACCGTAAGGCGA
>NZ_BDLP01000730.1:0-894 GCF_001950415.1 Roseomonas sp. TAS13 | reverse complement strand
GCGCCATTCCCGGGTCTCGCCGCCCGCCTCGGCCGGCAGCCGGGCCCGCGGTACCGCGATCTCCACCGCCCCGAAGCTGCCCGTCAGCCGCCGCAGCCGATGACCGTGGCGATGCCCCGCCGGAATGCCGCCACGCCGCTCGTAGCGGCCCCGGCCCAGCGCCGCCTCCAGCTCCTGCTCAACCAGTTCCTCGATCAGACCGCGGATCCGGCCCCGGATCCCCGCCTCCAGCGGGTCGAACCAAGCTTCCCCAGCGAACAGACCGTCCCCGGTCGCGTCCTTGCTGCTATCCTCATCCATGGCGTGGTCTCCACCGGCGCGCCAACGCCGGGCATGGCTCGTTGAACAAGCCGGAGACTACGCCACCCCTTTTCCCACCACAGCCGCGACAGCACCTGTTCAGGGCCGACTACCACACTACACGACAGTGATGGCTGGGAGGCCAGGGATCAGTTGAAATGGGGATTCATCCCTCGCGCAGAAGGATCCTTGCCATGACTGCTCTTCCCGGCTCTCTCGTATCGACACTATCACCGCATCTGGCCCTGAGCAGCCGCCGCCTGGAAACGATGGTGGTGATCATCCTGGGGCTGGTGAATGGCCGTACCGTGAACCTGAGCCACATCGCCAGCCAGTTTTCCGGGCCGGCGCGTCTTTCCTCCAATTACCGTCGTCTGCAGCGTTTCTTTCAGTTCGTGCGGCTCGACGAAGCATGGCTTGCCCGCACCCTGATCGGACTTTTGAACCTGCGCTCGCCGTTCACGCTGTGTCTGGACCGGACCAGCTGGAAGGTGGGTGCGAAGGACATCAACCTTCTGGTGCTGGCGATTGCCGCGCGTCGGGTGCGCATCCCCATCCTGTGGAGCGTGCTTGCGGCGGGCTGCAGCAGCACCA
>NZ_BDLP01000729.1:0-897 GCF_001950415.1 Roseomonas sp. TAS13 | reverse complement strand
CTTAGCTCGACTTTGGCCATCTGAGACAGGCGTAGGCGGCGAGGCGGGTGACTGGCTAGGCTGGCGTGTCCCCGCCAAGAGACGCCGCCATGCTTCACCTGCCACCCCGCTTCGCCGCGGTGATCCTGAGCTTTGCGCCGCTGTTTTTCCACCGGAGTTGGCAACACGCTGAGGTGTTGCTGATCGGGGCGATCCTGGCGCCCGGCAAACGTACGGTGACCAGCCTGTTGCGGATCAGCGGGCTGGCGCAGGAGCGGCGCTTCGTGAACTACCATCGGGTGCTCAACCGGGCTGTCTGGAGCCCCCGGGCAGCATCGCGTCTTCTGCTGGCGCACCTGATCACGGCCTTCGCACCGGACGGGCCGGTCATCCTGGGCATTGACGACACGATTGAGCGCCGCCGTGGCAAGCGGATTGCGGCCATGGGCATCTACCGGGATCCGGTGCGCTCCAGCCACGGCCACTTCGTGAAGGCCTCCGGCCTGCGCTGGATCAGCCTGATGCTCTTGGCACCTGTTCCCTGGGCGGGTCGGGTGTGGGCGCTGCCGTTCCTGTCCGCGCTCGCGCCTTCGGAACGGTTCTGTCGCGAACAGGGACAGCGGCACAAGAAGCTCACCGACTGGGCCTGCCAACTGATCCTGCAGGCCCGCCGCTGGCTTCCAGAGCGAGACATCGTGCTGGTCGGCGACAGCGGCTTTGCTGCCCTGGAACTCCTGGCTGCCCTGACCCGGCACAGGATCACCGGGGTCACGCGCCTGCGGCTCGATGCCGCGCTCTACGATCCGGCACCGCCTCGGCTGCCCGGCACCAATGGTCGACCCCGGACCAAAGGGGCGCGGCGGCCCACCCTGGCGGAGGTGCTGGTCAGCACCGATACGCGCTGGCAGCGCGTGGTGG
>NZ_BDLP01000728.1:0-897 GCF_001950415.1 Roseomonas sp. TAS13 | reverse complement strand
GCGCTGTCCCGCGTCTTCGATCCGGAACGGCAGCTCGCCGGCATGCTGGGCCTGGGGGCGGAGGGCGGCGCCGCGGTGCTGCTGGCGCGCGGCAAGATCGGCCATGTCGCCGCCGGCCCCGGGGCGCTGGAGGAGGTGCTCGACACGCTGGTGCCGCCCGCCCCGCCGGTGCTGCGCAGCGCCCCGGCCCCGGTGCTGATCATCCCCGACATCCTGGAGCCGGCGCTGATCTCCGCCCTGCTGCGGCACTGGCAGGCCGGGGAGAAGATGAAGGACCGCGTGGCCAGCGCCGCCGGCGCCGCCAGTGCCGCCGCCAGCATCAAGCGGCGCGCCGATGTCGCGCTGGACAACCGACAGCTCTATGCCAGTTTCGCCGAGCGCCTGAAGCGGCGCGTGCTGCCGGAGATGATGCGCGCCTTCCGCTTCCGCGCCGCCAGCTTCGAGCCGCCCCGCATCGGCTGCTACGATTCCGCGGATGCCGGGGCCTTTGGCGCGCATCGCGACAACCGCACACCCTTCACCCGGCACCGCCGCTTCGCGCTCAGCCTGAACCTCAACAGCCAGGGGATGGACTATGACGGCGGCACCATCGCCTTCCCCGAATTCGGCCCCGACCGGTATGCGCCGGAGGCCGGCGGCGGTGCGGTCTTCTGCTGCGACCTGCTGCACGAGGCCCTGCCGGTCACGCGCGGCCGCCGCTTCGCGATCTTCACCTTCCTCACCGATGCCGAGGGCGCGCAGGCGGAACAGGACATGATCCGCCAGCGTGGCGCCGGCCAGGGTGCCAACCTGGGGGGCGCCGTCCGGATGCAGGGCTGAACCGCCCCGGCCCGGCGCCCTCCCCGGCCGTCACGCTGTCTCTTGATCACATCTACGCACAGCTCCACCGTAAGGCGA
>NZ_BDLP01000727.1:0-899 GCF_001950415.1 Roseomonas sp. TAS13 | reverse complement strand
GTCGTGGATGGGCTCGCGCCGCGCTGATGCTGGCACCTCCCCTGGGTACGCGGGTCTACCTGGCGTGCGGGATGACGGACATGAGGAAGGGCTTCGACGGGCTGGCCGCTCTTGTGCAGGGGGTGCTGGCACAGGACCCGTTCTCGGGCGCATTGTTCTGCTTTCGTGGACGTAGAGGTGACCTGCTGAAGGTGCTCTGGTGGGATGGCCAGGGCCTCGTGCTCTACGCCAAGCGGCTGGAGAAGGGTCGTTTTGTCTGGCCGCAGGCGAAGGATGGCGTGGTCGCGATGACGCCCGCGATGCTGTCAATGTTGCTGGAAGGGATCGACTGGCGCATGCCCGCGTGGACGGCACGCCCGCAGGCCGCGATCTGAGCTGGGGCAGGCACGAATGTCGTTGTGACAGCCGGTGCGACGCGTAGAATCACGCCGTGGATCCCATATCGCACGCCACACCCGAGGCCGAGATCGCCGCGCTGCGCGCGGTGCTCGCCGAGCGCGATGCGGCCGTCGTCGCGCGCGACGCGGCCCTGGCCGAACGTGACGCCCTGCTGGCCGAGCGGGACGCACGGCTGCTGAACGCCTCGCTCGAGATCGAGAAGCTGCGCGTCCAGCTCGCGGTGCTGCGGCGCGAGCGCTACGGGCGGTCCTCCGAGCGGCTGGAAGCCGAGATCGGCCAGCTCGAGATGCTGATCGGTGACCTGGAGGAGGACGCGGCGGCGGGGAGCGCCGCGGCGGAGGAGAAACGCAAGGCCCGCGGCGGGGGCAGCGAGCAGCGGGAGCGCCGTCCCGCGCTCCGCCGTCCCCTGCCGGAGCACCTGCCGCGCGAGACCGTCACCCACGAGCCCATCCCCACCCTGTCTCTTGATCACATCTACGCACAGCTCCACCGTAAGGCGA
>NZ_BDLP01000726.1:0-904 GCF_001950415.1 Roseomonas sp. TAS13 | reverse complement strand
GCCGCTGCCGGCGGAGGCGGGCCTGGCGGTGCTGCGCCGGGGCAACCTTCTGCTGGTGGTGTCGGATCTCGCCCGGCCGCTGGATCTTTCCGCCCTGCGCGACGATCCGGTCTTCGGCTCCGCCGACCTGCTGCCCCTGCCGGAAGCCACGGTGCTGCGCCTCCGCCTCGCCGCGCCCGCCGCGCTGCGGGCCCGGCGGGAGGGTGAACGCTGGCTGCTGGAGCCGGTGCCCGCACTGCCGCAGGCCCGTTCGATCCGCGCCGGTCAGGAGGACGGGATGCTGGTGCTGCGTGCCGTCGCGCCGGGCCGCGTGGTGGCCCTGCCCGATCCGGAAACGGGCCTGCCGCTGCTGGTGGGCACGGTGCGGGAGGCGGACCAGATGGTGCCGCAGGCGCGGCGGCTGCCCCAGGCCGAACTGCTGCCGACCGTGCTGGGCGCGGCTCTGCTCGCGCGCGGCGATGCGGTGGATTTCCGGGCCGGCGCCGGCCGCTTCCTGCTTTCGGGCGCCGGGGAAAGCGCGGCGGGGCCGGAGGCGCCTGCCGCCGAGGCGCGCGGGATGACGCGCCTCTTCGACCTGCCGCCCTTGGATGCGGCGGCGCTGTCCGAGCGCCTGCGGGCGCAACAGGCCGGGATCGCCTCGGCCGCGCCATTGCAGCGCGCGCCTCTGCGGCGGGCGGCGGCGGAAACCCTGCTTTCCCTGGGCCAGGCGCAGGAGGCGCAGGCCATGCTGCGCCTGGCTTTCCAGGAAGATCCGCAGGCGGGGCTCGATCCCGTGCTGCGGGCGCTGCAAGGCGCGGCGGCGCTGCTCGGCGGCCGCCTGGACGAGGCCAGGGCACTGGAGGACGCGGCCCTGCCCAGGACCGACGAGACGGCACTCTGGCAGGGACTGCTGCGCGGCGCGCGC
>NZ_BDLP01000725.1:0-905 GCF_001950415.1 Roseomonas sp. TAS13 | reverse complement strand
GCGCCGCGCCTCCTCCGGCGTCGGCATCACCGCTCCGGGCGGCGTCAGCCGCCTGCGCGGTCCTCGCGTCAGCCGCATCAGCGATCCGGAGCCGCCTGCCAGGCCAGCGGCAGGTGGCCCGCGGCATCCGGCTCGGCTCCAGGGCGCGGCAGGCATACCTGCCGATCGCCGCCCTCGGCGCGGACCAGCGCGCCCTCCGAATAGATCTGCCCCGCGAACATGCAGCCCGCCGCGACCGCCGCAGGCGCGGGCCGCTCGACCCCGCCGGTGTTCAGCATCTCCAGGAGACGCTGTTGCTGGGTCTGCTGCGTCTCGAACGGCAGCGGGTTCGCGCCCACCGTTCCGCCAGCGAAGGGCAGCGTGACCACCACGTTCGGGGCAAGGAACTGTTGCTGCGGGCCGAACTGCCCGGGCAACTGCGCCATTGCCGCCCCGGGCAGCAGCAGCGTCGCCACGAGTAGGATTCTGCTCAACGTCGTGTCTCCGGCCTGCTCCAGGCGCAGGATGCGCTGGGTGGCATCAGCGTCGGATCCCGCCGAGCGAACGGAAAGCACCACACCGCCCGTCACCGGCTCCGAATGAAAGGCGAACAGGTGAACACCAGAAGGGATCTGGGCGTCTCCTCCGCTGCGCGGAGGCCGGGCTCTACTCGGCCGCTGCGCGGCCTCCCCGAACCTCCTTCGGAGTTTCGGCCCTTCGGGCAACGATCCACGCTCCGGCTGCGCCTCCGCTCTGACGCGGCCGGGATGGCGGGTCGTGTTCCAGACCCAGCGTCCCGGCTGCCATCAGCCGCGTGGGTTGGCCACTCGACCCACCCCCTGAAGGGGGTGGGCACGTTCCAGGGGACTGGCCTCGCCGTCGTCTGTCTCTTGATCACATCTACGCCCAGCTCCACCGTAAGGCGA
>NZ_BDLP01000724.1:0-907 GCF_001950415.1 Roseomonas sp. TAS13 | reverse complement strand
CCTTACGGTGGAGCTGTGCGTAGATGTGATCAAGAGACAGCCCAGCAGCGCCCGCCGGTCGCCCAGCCGCGCGGTCAGCCAGCCCCCGGGCAGCGCCACCGCCGCGCCGGGCAGTTGCGACAGGCCGATCAGCACCCCCAGCGCGGCGAAATCCGCGACCACCGGTCCCACCAGCATCGCCCCGACAGAGCCGACCGACTGGAACTGCACCCCCATCGAGACACGGACCGCGACCAACATCGCCAGCACCGTCCAACGCCTGTCCATGCACCCATCCCTCCAGCACGGCGGGGACGAGGCTAGCATCGTCCCGCCGGCCGGCACGGATTCGCCGACGCGGCGGCGCCCGAGCCCCTGGTCCCGCCCCGCCTGCCACCGGCAACCCCGCGCCGCGGCCTCGCGTTGCCCCTCCGCACTGTCCCACAAGAACGAGAGCCAACAGGACGCCACCATGGACCAGAAGATTTCCATCCAGCGACCCGCCGAGGAGGTCTTCGCCTATGTCGCGGACACCGCGCACATCCCGCACTGGGTTCCGCAGCTGCGCCGCGACGACGCCAACCTGCCGGGCTCCGGCCTGGAGGCGGACGAGGCCGCCCTGACGGTCCGCTGGAGCTTCGACCCTCCGGGCGAATGGCGGATCACCGGCAAGGGCGAGAGCGCCGTGCTGCACCTGCGCGTCGATGCCGCCGCCGCCCTCCCCTCCGACCCCACGGAGGAAGAGACACCCCAGGAGGCCCTGGCCCATGGCATCGAGGCAGCGCTGCAAAGCCTGAAGTCGCACCTCGAAGGCGTCGATGGCGGCGACCCGGAGGAACCCAGCAACGACGCCCCCAGCCGCCTCTACGGCCGCAGCGCCACGCAGGACCCGAACCTCTGACGTCCCGCCGGCCTGTCTCTTGATCAC
>NZ_BDLP01000723.1:0-912 GCF_001950415.1 Roseomonas sp. TAS13 | reverse complement strand
GCCTCGGCCAGGCGCGCCCCGGCCCGGGCCTCGCCATTGTTGGACAGCACGTCCTCCAGCCCCAGCAGCGGCTCCACGGCGCGGGCGCGGAGGGCACCCCGCGCCTCCGCCACCGCGGCGGAACGGCGCGCCGCCAGCGGGGCGAGGATCGGCGGCAGCAGCAGGGCCAGGGCCAGCGGCAGGGCCACCACGGCCATCAGCCCGGGCGAGGCCCAGCCCAGCAGGGCGGCGATGGCCAGCACCGTGGCCGTGGCCGCCGCCATCGGCGCCAGGGCACGGAGGTAGAGTCCGTCCAGCGCCTCCACATCGGAAACCAGCCGGCCCAGCAGGTCGCCGGCGCGGTGCAGCCCGATCCCTGTTGGAAGGCGCTCCGCCAGCCGGCGGAAGAACCAGACGCGGGTATCGGCCAGGGCGCGGAAGGTGGCGGCATGGGTGGTCATCCGCTCCAGCCAGCGCAGCACGGGGCGCAGCAGGATCAGTGGCCGCAGCAGCAGCAGCGCGCCCGCGGCGGCGGCCATGGCGCCGTGCCGCAGCCCCTGCGACACGCCGTGCCCGGCCAGGGACAGCAGGGCGACGCCGGACAGGGCGGCGAGGCAGGCGACCAGCGCGCCCAGCGCCAGCGCGGTCCGGTGCGCCCGCCACAGACCCAGGATGCGGGCGAGGTCACGCCACATGGTCGGCCTCCCTGCCCCGGCGCGCCTGGCCGGTCACATGCCCTTCCTCCAGGGTCAGGACCCGGGCTGGGAAGCGCTGGCGCAGCAGGGAGGAATGGCTGGCGATCACCGCCGTCCGCCCGGCGCAGAGGCGTCGCAGCCCGTCCAGCACCTCGGCCTCGGTGCCGGGATCCAGGTGCGCGGTCGGCTCGTCCAGCAGCACCAGCGGCCGGTCGCGCAGGAAGGCCCGGGCCAGAGC
>NZ_BDLP01000722.1:0-921 GCF_001950415.1 Roseomonas sp. TAS13 | reverse complement strand
CCCGGGCGGCACGCCGCGTCGGGGGCCGCGGCACCCTCAGCCGCGCAGCGCCGCCAGCGTGCCGTCGTCGCTGAGCACCAGCACGGCGCCCCCGGCCGTGGCCGGGGCCAGGGTGACGGGGCCCGGCAGGGACAGGCGCCCGGCGATGGCGCCGTCATTGACGCCCACGATCAGCGCCTCGCCACCGCTGCCCGGCACCAGGATCTGCCCGTTGGCCAGCAGCGGCGCCGCGAAGCGCGCGGGTTCCGGCGCCTTCCTGCCCGCCGGGGCGGGCGGGTTCAGCTCGGTGATCCAGCGGACCTGTCCGGTGTCGCGGGTCATGGCGACCAGACGCTGGGTGGCGGAAACGAGGAAGATCCAGTCTCCCGCCACGGCAGGGGTCACGCCGCCGCCGACATTGCGCTCCCAGAGCCGCCGGCCGGAGCGGAGGTCCACCACCATGGTGGTGCCGCCCATGCCCAGCGCGATCACCCGCCCGTCCGAGATCACCGGCAGGGCATGCACCCCCGCGATGTCGGCGATGCCGCGGTCCACCCCCGGCGCCGCCGAGAGCGCCTCGGTCCAGACCACGCGGCCATCGGCGGTGCGCAGGGCGACCAACTCGCCCGACGGGAAGCCGGCCACCAGCGTGTCGCCCTCCACCGCCGGGGCGGCAAGGCCGAGCGGCACGGCGCTCACCTGCTGCCCCTGGAAGGACCAGAGCTTGTGCCCGTCCTCGGCCGAGAGCGCGTTCAGCTGGTTGTCCAGCGTGAGGACGAAGATCCGCCCTTCCGCCACGGTGGGGGCGCCGCGCATCGGCGCCGACAGGCGCGTGCGCCAGCGCAGCGTGCCGTTGCCCGCGTCCAGGGCGATCACCTCGGCCATGCCGGTGGCGATGTAGAGCGTGCCGCCGTCAAAGGCGCAGCCGACGCCCAGCGCGCC
>NZ_BDLP01000721.1:0-927 GCF_001950415.1 Roseomonas sp. TAS13 | reverse complement strand
GGGCGTGGCCCGGGGAAAGATTCCGGACGACGAGGCGGCCGTGGTGCCGGATGCGACGGCGCCCGCCCTGGCTCCGGCCTCGCCCGGCTCCGCCTGGGGGCGGCGGCTGGCCAGGGCCCGGAACTGGCTGCTCGGCGCGGTCTTCCTGGCCCTGGCGGTTCTGGTCATCCTCGCGGTGCGAAGCCTTTCGGCCGAGCTGGACTACGATGCCGTGGTGGAGGCGCTGTCGGGCGCACGGCCGGGCGTGCTGGCGGCCGCCCTCCTCGCCACGGCGGTCAGCTATGCCAGCATGGTGGGCTATGACCGCGCGGCGCTGCGCTATGGCGCGCCCGGCACGCCGGTGCCGCTGCGCGTGGCGGCGCTGGCCTCCTTCACAGGCTTCGCGCTGAGCAACACGGTGGGCGTCGGCGCCTTCACCGGCGGCGCGGTGCGCTGGCGGATCTATACCGCGGCCGGGCTGCGGCCCTCGCAGATCACGCGCGTCATCGGCTTCATCGGCGTCTCCTTCGGGCTGGGCGTGGTGGCCGTGGGGGCGGCGGGGCTGATCGCGGGCGCGGGCCATGTGGCGGCCTGGCTGGGCACCTCGGCCGGGCTGCTGCGCGGCATCGGATGGGCGGCGCTGCTGGCCCTGGCCGGGTTCCTGGGCCTTTGCGCGCGGGGCGACACGCTCTCCCTCGGCCGCTTCGCGCTGCGCCTGCCCTCGGCGCGGCTGGCCCTGGCGCAGATGGCCGTCTCGGTGGTGGATGTCTGCGCCGCGGCCACGGTGCTCTGGGTCCTGCTGCCGGAAGGGGCGGTGGGCCTGTCCACCTTCCTGCCGATCTATGCCATCGCGCTGGCCCTGGCGCTGATCAGCCATCTGCCCGGCGGCATCGGCGTCTTCGAGGCGGTGGTGCTGCTGGCCTTCCGCGACTCGCCCGTCTCGCTGGA
>NZ_BDLP01000720.1:0-933 GCF_001950415.1 Roseomonas sp. TAS13 | reverse complement strand
CTCTATGCTGACGTCGAGACTTGTGATCAAGAGACAGGACGCTGAGCCTCGTCGGCACCGCCCATGCCGGCACCCTGTCCCGCCCAGGCCTGAGCACGGCCACCGCCGCGCCGGGCACCGGCAGCTGGGCCGTGCAGGTCGGCGCCTATGCCAGCGAAAGCCAGGCCCGCACCGCCGCCAACCAGGCTCGCTCCAAGATCCCGGCCAATGGCGTGCGCGTCGCCGTGCAACCGGTGATGCAGGGCAAGACCGTGCTCTATCGCGCCCGGGTCATGGGCCTGTCGCGCGACGGTGCCCAGAACGCCTGCGAGAAGCTGCGCAGCGGCCGCGGCGCCTGCATGACCCTGTCGCCCGACTCCCAGAGCTGAGCGAAGGCCATCCGGCGTGACCGACGCTCCCGCGCCGGTCACGCCGGATGGCCGCTACCTCGTGGTGCGCGGCCGGCTCTGGCGCCGCGCCGATCCCGCCCTTCCCGAATCCGAACGCGGGGTGCTGGTCCAGGCCCTGATGCGGGCCCGCCGTGCCGTGCGCGAGGCTGGCCGGCAGGGCGACACGGAGGCACTGCGCGCCGCGCGGCAGGCGGTGGACGAGGCCAAGCGGGGCCTGGGCGAGCGCGGCCCGGTCTGGTGGCAGGACGGCGCCCCCGACTACAATCGCCACCTAGCGCGCAACACGCCCTACGCCGGCTGGTACGCCGCGCTGGAAACGGCCCCGCCGGAACGGGGCTGAACGGCCCCTTCGCAATCCCGCCTGCGCGGGGCATCCTGCCCGGCCGATGCGCCTCCTCCTCCTCAACGGCAACACCGACCCCGCGATGACCGAGCGCCTGCGCCACCATGCCGAGGCCTGGCTGGCCCGGCAGGGATGCGGCGATGTCGAGCTGATCCCCTGCACCGCCCGCTTCGGCGCCCGCTACATCGCCACCCGCGCCGC
>NZ_BDLP01000719.1:0-934 GCF_001950415.1 Roseomonas sp. TAS13 | reverse complement strand
GCGTAGATGTGATCAAGAGACAGATCGCCGCCAATGCGTCGAGCCGCTTCGCATCGTCGCCGCCATGGCGGTGGATGGCGGCGCAGAAGAGCGGCATGGCGAGGCGCCGCAGGGCGCGCGCGTCCTGCCTCAGGCGCCCGGCGAAAGCCGCGTCGGGCTGGTCGGGCGGGATCAGCGCCATGACCCAGCCCTCGGCGGATTCGATCATCTCCTGGCGGGACAGGTGGCACTCGCCCTTGGGTGCGCGCATCCGCCCATGGCTCAGCAGTGTGGCGAGGCGGCCATAGCCGGCGCGGTCCGTGGGCCAGACGAGATACTCGGTGCCGTCCGGCAGGCAGAGGCGGCAACCGGGCACGAAGCGGAGCCGGATCTTCTCGTGCTCCGCGGCCGCCAGGCCGCGCACGAGGCCGGCCAGGGAATTGCGGTCGGCGATGCCGAAGGCGGCATGGCCCAGGGCCTTGGCGGTGAGGGCCAGCTCGTGCGGGTGGGAGGCGCCCTCCAGGAAGGTGAAGTTCGAGAGGGCACCCAGCTCGGCATAGGCTTCGGTCACGCGAAATAGCCGTGCAGGAACCAGCGCGCCGGGGCGTCCGGCGCATCCAGCCCGGCGCGGCAGACCCAGAGCCGGTCGCCCATCTCCGTTTCCAGCCGGTAGTAGTCGCGCAGGGCCCGGGCCGGGTCGTCCCGCCACCATTCCGGCAGGAGGCGTTCCGGCCCCTCGGCCCGGCGGATGCGGAGCTGGCGTCCGTGCAGGGTCAGCCGAGCGGGTGCGCCGTCCGGCAGGGCGGCCACGGCGCTCACCGGCTCCGGGCGGGGAAGGAGACGCACCGGGCGCGGGCGGTCCCGCCAGGCGCGTGGCTGCTCCGGTACGAGCGGGGTGAGCGGCGGCACGCGGCGCATGGCGCGTTCCGGCAGATGCGAGGCCTGGGGCTCCAGC
>NZ_BDLP01000718.1:0-937 GCF_001950415.1 Roseomonas sp. TAS13 | reverse complement strand
TCGCCTTACGGTGGAGCTGTGCGTAGATGTGATCAAGAGACAGCCAGCACGGCCAGGATGTCGCCGCGCGCGACCTCTTCACCCAGGGTCTTGCGGACCTCGGCCACGATTCCGCCGAGGCGGGCCGTCACCCGTGCCTGCCGGTCCTGGCTCGCGGCGAGGACGCCCGGGACCGCCGCACGGGTCACCAGGACACCGCCCTGGACGGCCGCGACCCGGATGCCCGCGGCCTCGACCTGCTCGGCCGTCATTTTGATGCGGCCTTCCTCGCCGTGTTCCTCGCCCTCGGCGTGGCCGTGGCCGTCCCCCTTTGGCGCAGCGGCGGGAGCGGCGGCGCGGGCTGCTCCGGTGGCGGTGGACTGCATCCCGAGGAGGCTTCGGGCGGTCTCGGGGATGGACGGGTAGGCGACAGACAGGGCCAGGCCGCCGATGGCGGCGCCTGCCAGCAAGGTCATGCGGAGCATCAGCGGGCACTCCCGTTCGGGGCGTTCACGGGCTGGGGGGAGACGGCGGGCAGGTCGCCGCGCAGGCGCTGCACCTGGGCACGGAGGGCATGGAAGGCCTGGATGGCCTCCACGAGCTGGGCGCGGGTGTCGGAGAGCGCCCGCTGGGCGTCGAGGACCTCCAGGAAGCTGAAGCGCCCCTCGCCGTAGCCGAGGGTGGCGAACCGGGCCGCCTGCTCGGCGGAGGGCAGTGCCGTTCGCCGAAGGGTGTCGGCCGACCGCCAGGCCAGGGCCAGGCGTTGCTCGGCCGCGACGAGGGTGGCGACGAGAACGCTGCGCCCCCGATCGGCCTCGGCCTCGGCGCGGGTCACCTCGGCCTGGGCACGGGCGATGCCG
Source organism: Roseomonas sp. TAS13 (assembly GCF_001950415.1). Classification (NCBI taxonomy): domain Bacteria; kingdom Pseudomonadati; phylum Pseudomonadota; class Alphaproteobacteria; order Acetobacterales; family Roseomonadaceae; genus Roseomonas; species Roseomonas sp. TAS13. The sequence continues at coordinate 98 of NZ_BDLP01000718.1, read as the reverse complement.
CCCTGGTTCCGATCGTAGAAGGGCAGCGGGATGGAGGCGCCCGCGACGAAGGCCGTCTCGTTGCTGTCGCCGAAGCGGCGCACGTCCCCGGAGATGGT
>NZ_BDLP01000717.1:0-950 GCF_001950415.1 Roseomonas sp. TAS13 | reverse complement strand
CGCCTTACGGTGGAGCTGTGCGTAGATGTGATCAAGAGACAGCCACGCTCCCCGTGCGGGAGCGTGGATCGAAACTGGCGAAGGGCCGGAAAGGGAGTGATGGTCTGAAGTCGCTCCCCGTGCGGGAGCGTGGATCGAAACTATGACAAGCTGCGCCGGCACCCCAAGGTGCTGGAGTCGCTCCCCGTGCGGGAGCGTGGATCGAAACTGGCCGCCCTCCAGGGTGCCGGCCTGATCAGTCGTCGCTCCCCGTGCGGGAGCGTGGATCGAAACGCGACGGCGGAATGCGCCTGGTTCTGGACCATGGTCGCTCCCCGTGCGGGAGCGTGGATCGAAACCGGTAGGGCCGGACATTGCGCCGGTCCTGGCTCGGTCGCTCCCCGTGCGGGAGCGTGGATCGAAACCCGGCGCCGCTCGGACGACCAGTGGAGCTCCTGGGTCGCTCCCCGTGCGGGAGCGTGGATCGAAACCCTTTTCCGGCTCCCTGCCACGCCCAGCACTGCGTCGCTCCCCGTGCGGGAGCGTGGATCGAAACTACGGGATCGTGCGGGCGCTGAAAGACCCGCAGCGGTCGCTCCCCGTGCGGGAGCGTGGATCGAAACCAGAAGCTCGCGCAGGACATGGCACGGGTGGAGTCCGGTCGCTCCCCGTGCGGGAGCGTGGATCGAAACGCTCTGAACGGCTCTGGCGTGTCCTCCATGTTCGTCGCTCCCCGTGTGGATCGGCATGGAATAGGAACCCTGTTGGAGGGGTGATCGGCGTCCAAACGGGACCCCACTGACGGCGGGGTTCACAGTGGTTTCCGGGATGATCGGGAGCCAGTGCTGGGATGCTGGTCGTGGAGACAGTGGCAAAGATCCGGCGCCTGCACCGGGTGCAGGGCAAGTCGATCAAGGCGATCTGTCGTGAGCTCGGGATTTCGCGAAAGGTGGTCCGGAAGGTTCTGCGGT
>NZ_BDLP01000716.1:0-950 GCF_001950415.1 Roseomonas sp. TAS13 | reverse complement strand
GACCGGATCGCGGCGAAGCGCGGCACGATGGACGGCGCCTTCCGCCTCGCCTCGGGGCAGGGCGCCCGGCTCGGCGCCACCGACCCGCTGGGCAAGCAGCCGCTGCTCGCGGTGGCCGACCTCGCCCTCCAGGGCACCGAGGCGCGCATCCGCATGGCGGCCCCCCTCAGCCGCGCCGTGCTGGAGGAACGCTTCCCCGAACGCTTCGTGCGGGAGGAAGGCGCCAGCTTCGACGCCCGTGCCGGCGCCGTCCTGCCCCGCCGCCGCCTGCGTTTCGGCCCCCTGGTGCTGGAGGAGACCACCCTCCCCGTCGCCGACCCCACGGCCGTCGCGGAGGCCCTGGCGGAGGCCGTGGCCGGGCGCGGCTTCCGCGACCTGCCCTGGACCGACGCCTCCCGCCGCCTGCGCGCCCGCCTCGCCTGGGCGCATCTGGTGGAGCCGGAATCCTGGCCCGATGTCTCCGACGAGGCGCTCGCGACGCGGGCGAAGGAATGGCTCGCCCCGCACCTGCACGGTCTGACGAAGCTGACCGAGCTGCGCAACCTGAACGCCCACGAGATCCTTTCCGGCCTGCTCGACTGGCCACAGCGCCGGCGCCTGGACGCGGAGCTCCCCGACCGGCTCGACCTGCCGAACAACCGCTCCGCCGCCATCGACTACGACCGCGACCCGCCGACGCTGGAGGCCCGCGCCCAGCACCTCTTCGGCCTCGCCAGCCTGCCGCCGCTGATGGGCGGGCGCGTGCCGTTGCAGGTGGCTCTGCTCTCCCCCGCCGGACGCCCGGTGGCGCTGACAGCCGACCTCGCCGGCTTCTGGCGCGGCGCCTGGGCCGATGTCCGCAAGGACATGCGCGGCCGCTACCCCAAACATGCCTGGCCCGAGGACCCGACCGCCCCCGCATGAGTGCTGTCTCTTGATCACATCTACGCACAGCTCCACCGTAAGGCGAA
>NZ_BDLP01000715.1:0-954 GCF_001950415.1 Roseomonas sp. TAS13 | reverse complement strand
CTCTATGCTGCCGTCGAGACTTGTGATCAAGAGACAGGGCTTCCGGATAGTGGCGGAACAGCCGTGCCATCTCGGCCGGTGGCTTGAGGTGCCGCTCGGCATGGGGCTCTGCCAGGGGCCCGAGCCGGTCCACGGTCCGGCCGAGGCGGATCGCCGTCAGTACGTCGGCCAGCGGGCGGCGCGAGGGAACGTGGTAGCGCACGTCGTTGGTGGCCAGCAGGCCAGCGCCGGTGACGGCCGTCATCTCCGCCAGCGCCTCCAGGCGGTCCGCGTCGATATCGTCGAAGCGGATCGTTGCCGTGCAGAGCAGCGGCATCGCCAGGATGTTACGCAAGGCTGCAGCATCGGCCTGCAGCCGGTCGGCGAAGGCCAGGTCCGGGCGGACGGGAGACACAGCGGCCAGGCACCAGCCCTCCGCATGCCCCACCATCTCCTGCCGGGTGAGGGCGCACTCGCCCTTGGGCGAGCGCATGCGGCCGAGCGAGAGCAGCCGTGTCAGGCGGCCATAGGACGCCCGGTCGGTCGGCCAGGCCAGATACTCGGCGCCGTCGTCCAGCCGCAGGCGGCACCCCACGGCATAGGCGATACCCGCCTCCCGGGCGGCGACGTGGCCGCGCACGGAACCCGACAGCGTATTGGTGTCGCAGATCCCGAAGCCCGCATGGCCGAGCGTCGCGGCGGCCACCGCCAGCTCGCCAGGATGCGAGGCGCCGTCGAGCAGGCTGAAGTTCGAGCGGCAAGCGAGTTCCGCGTAGTCCTGCACCATGGCGGTGTCACGCCAGCTCGCCGTGCAGGAACCAGCGTGCCGGCGCCGCCGGCCTGTCCTGGCCGAGACGGCAGATCCACAGCCGGCGACCGGATTCCGTCTGCACCCGGTAGTAGTCTCGGCGCGGACGGTCGTGGCGTTCGGTCCACCACTCCGGCTCCAGCCGCTCCGGGCCGGCGGCGTGCCGG
>NZ_BDLP01000714.1:0-956 GCF_001950415.1 Roseomonas sp. TAS13 | reverse complement strand
GCCCCATGGCGCGGATCGCCGCAATGCCCGTGCCCGAAATCCGCCAGCGTCTCCAACACCCGGCAATCCTCCGTCACCCCGCAATCCCCCGGCACCGCCAGCCGCGACAGCTCCGCCCGCAGCGCCAGCAGCCGCGCCACGCGCCGGTCGATCTCCGCCATTTGCGCCCGGGCGATGCCATGCGCCGCCGTGCAGTCCAGCCCCGGATGCTCCGCCAGGTGCAGCAGCTCGCGGATCGCCGGCATGGCGAAGCCCAGCTCCCGCGCATGGCGGATGAAGCCCAGCCGCCGCAGATGCGCCAGGCCGAAGACCCGGTGGCCGCCCTCGCTCCGCAGCGCCGGCGGCAGCAGCCCCTCCGCCTCGTAGAAGCGGATCGTGGTGGCCTTCACCCCGGTCCGGCGCGACAGCTCACCGATGGCCAGCATTCCGCTCCCTTCCGCCGCCCGCCGTTCCGACATGCCTGCCTCCCGCACCGAAATCCGCCATATCGCCTCTTGAACCTCCAGCCGCTGGAAGTCCCACCTTTCAGGCCGAACGAGCGGAAGATGGTGCGATGACCGGAGCCGATACAAGCGAGGAACGCCTGTCCTGGCGGGTCCAGGGCATGGACTGCCCCTCCTGCGCCGCCAAGGTGGAGAAGGCCGTTGCCCGCCTGCCGGGCGTCCATTCCCCCCGGCTGAACTTCACCGCCGAGCGCCTCAGCCTCGCCCTCGCCAAGGGCATCCAGGCCGAGGCCCTGGCCGCCCAGGTGGAAAGCAGCCTCGCCGCCCTGGGCTACCAGGCCCGCCGCCTCCCCCCGCGTCCGGCGCCCGCCCCGGCCAGCGACCAGGCGCACGGCCACCGGCACGGCCCCGGCCCCTCCTCCGCCACCGAGGCATCCTGCTGCCGCCCCGGCGACGCCGGCTGCTGCGGCCACCACTCCGGCGCCGGCCACCCGCCGCACGACCACGGGCACG
>NZ_BDLP01000713.1:0-961 GCF_001950415.1 Roseomonas sp. TAS13 | reverse complement strand
CCTTCTGGCTCGGGGACTATGCGCTCAGCGTGCTGACCGAGGCCTGCGTGGCGCTGGTCTTCGCGGCCAGCCTGCACTTCATGATGGGACCGGGCGGGCTCGCCAGCTTCGGCCATGCCGCCTGGTTCGGCATCGGCGCCTATGCCGCCGGGCTGCTGGCCCAGGACCTGTCCGCCCCCATGCCTCTGGCGCTGCTGGGCGCGCCGCTCGCCGCCGGGCTGGTGGCGGGACTGTTCGGCTGGTTCGTGGTGCGGCTCTCCGGCATCTACCTCGCCATGCTCACCCTGGCCTTCGCGCAGATCACCTGGGCCGTCGCCTTCCAGTGGGTCGGGCTGACCGGCGGCGACAACGGGCTGCTTGGCCTCTGGCCGCAGGGCTGGGCGCGCGATCCGCGCGTCTTCTACGCGCTGGCACTGGCGCTGGCCGTGGCCACGGTGCTGCTGCTGCGCCGGATGCTCTATGCCCCCTATGGCTATGCCCTCCGCGCGGCGCGGGATTCGGCGCTGCGGGCGGAGGCGATCGGCCTCGACGTGTCACGGCTGCGCATCCTGGCCCTGGCGGTGGCCGGGGCGGCGGCGGGCCTGTCCGGTGCACTCTTCGCCTATGCCAAGGGCGGCGTCTTCCCGACCTACATCGCCATCCCGCATTCGGTGGAGGCCTTGCTGATGGTGCTGCTGGGCGGGCTCCAGACGATGAGCGGCCCGGTGGTGGGCGCGCTCGCCTATACCGGCCTCGCCGACCTCCTGGTCCGCAGCACCGATCTCTGGCGCCTCGTGCTGGGCGCCGTGATCCTGCTGGTCGTGGTGGCCTTCCCCGAAGGCATCGCCGGCGCGGCGCGGCGCCTCTGGCTGCGGGGACGCGAGGCGTGAGGCGCCTTGTTGCCGTCGTGCCGCGGGGGAAAGGCTCCGCCCTTTCCCCCGCACCCCCTTATCCGCCAGGACCCTGCGGGCCCTGGACCCGA
>NZ_BDLP01000712.1:0-974 GCF_001950415.1 Roseomonas sp. TAS13 | reverse complement strand
CCGCGCGCGCCGGCCACGGACAGGCCGCCCCGGCACCCCAGGACATGAACCGCATCGTCGCCGTGGTGAACGGCGAGGTGGTCACCCAGTCCGAGGTGGCGAGCCGCGCCAGGCTCTTCGCCATGACCACGGGGCTTGGCGCCTCCAGCGACCTGATCACGAGGCTGGAGCCGCAGATCGTCCGCCTCGTGATCGACGACCGGCTCCGCCTGCAGGAGATGCGGCGCCGGCGCATCGTGGTCAGCGACGAGGAGGTGGCGGCCGCCCTTTCCGACATCGAGAGCCGCAACAACCTGCCCAAGGGCGGGCTGGTGGCCCAGCTCCGCGCCGGCGGCGTGGACACGCGGGTGCTGTTCGACCAGATCCGCGTGCAGATCGGCTGGTCGCGCCTGATCCGCCAGGCCCTGGGCCAGCAGGCCGAGCCCACCGAGGCCGAGATCCGCGAGCGCGTGGAAGCGCACGAGGCGCGGGTCGGCCAGCCGGAATACCAGGTCTCCGAGATCTTCGTGCCCGTGGACGACCCCGCCCGCGCCGACGAGGTGCAGCGCTTCGTCAACGACGTGGTCGGCCGCCTGCGCGCCGGCATGCCCTTCCCCGTGGCCGCGACGCAGTTCTCGCAGAGCCAGACGGCCCTGCAGGGCGGCGACCTCGGCTGGGTCCGCCCGGAGGAGCTGGAGCCCGAGATCGCCCGCATCATCACGCAGATGCCGGTCGGCGCCATCAGCAACGCCGTGCGCGTGCCGGGCGGCTACCGCATCGTCGCCCTGCGGCAGAAGCGCGAGACCGGCCGCGACATCGCCACGCTGGTCACGCTGCGCCAGGCCTTCCTGCCCTTCACCAGCCAGCTCGATCCGCAGAACCCGACCGAGCAGCAGCGCGGCCAGCTGGAAAAGGCGCAGCGCGTGACCGGCGGCTGCGACGCGGTGGAGGCGGCGAACCGCGCCGCCGGCAGCGTCCGCCCCGCCGATCCCGGG
>NZ_BDLP01000711.1:0-978 GCF_001950415.1 Roseomonas sp. TAS13 | reverse complement strand
CTACACCTCTCTATGCTGACGTCGAGACTTGTGATCAAGAGACAGCGAGGCCGAGAAGGCCTCCAGCACCACATTGCCCAGCGGCTCGTGCCGGGACGGGCAGACGAAGACCTCCGCCCCGGCCAGCAGCGCCCCGGTATCGGTGCGCCAGCCCAGGAACGACACGCGCTCGCCCAGCCCCAGCTCGCACGCCAGCCCCTCCAACGCGGGACGCTCCGGCCCTTCGCCGGCCAGGGAGAGATGCGCCTCCGGCAGTTCCGCCAGGGCTCGCAGCAGCACGTCGAATCCCTTGTTCCGGTGCAGCCGGCCCATGGCGAGCAGCCGCCGCTTCCCCGGTGGCGCGGGCAGCGTGGCGGATGCGGCGCCGGCCATGTCGGGCACGAAATTCGGCAGGTGGTGCACGCGCCCGGGCGCCCAGCCCTGCGCGGTGATCCAGGCGACGAGGTCGCGCGTATTGGCCACCAGATGGTCGCAGCGCCGGTAGTGCCGCAGGTCGTAGTAGCCGCCCAGCCGCCCCACCAAGGTCCATTCCCCCTTTGGCGTGAAGCGCGCCGCGCGGTTCATCCAGGCCACCGTCACGGCGGGGCGGAAGCGCCCCAGCGCCGCGCGCAGGCGGGCCCCGGTCAGCAGGTCGAGCGGCCCGCCGAAGCCCAGGGTGACGGGAGTGAGGCCCCCTTCCCGCAGCCGCGCCTCGCGCGCCGGCTCGCGCCGGATCACCGGCAGGACTTCCTCGCCGCTGTCGTGCAGGCCGAGGCAAAGCCGCTCGTAGAAAGTCTCGGCGCCGCCCTGGACGGCGCCGGCCATGACCTGCGCGACCCTCACCGCGTTCCCCTCACCAGGCGCCCGGACTCGACAGGCCGGTGGACCGGGACGGGATGCGGCAAGGCGCGGCAAGGACTGTCGGCATGCGGGGGTGGTGGCACAGGCACGTGTGGCTGTCTCTTGATCACATCTACGCACAGCTCCACCGTAAGGCGA
>NZ_BDLP01000710.1:0-978 GCF_001950415.1 Roseomonas sp. TAS13 | reverse complement strand
CCGGATCGGCGGGCAGCGGGTCGCCCTTGCCGATCCCCTTCAGGCCGAGCGAGCGGCCGAGCGTCGCGCGGGCCGCCCGGAAGAAGAGGGCCTGTTCGCGTCGCAGCGCATCGAGATCGAGCTGGCGGCAGTAGCGCGACGGCGCGGCCCGGAAGTAACAGAGCACGGCCAGGGCCAGCATCAGCAGGGCAGCCGGGATGCGGAAGAACCTGCCGACACTCGTCAGCAGAGCGAGCAGCTGCCAGATGGTCGCCCGCTCGGGATGCGCGGCCATCACGAGCGCGTCCTGTTCAGCATAATCGCTGGTGAAGTGCGCGATGAGCTGCATCTTCCAGTGCTGCAGCTGGAACACGCCCCAGGTGATCTCGGCATGGTAGTAGGTCCAGAGCTGGTAGGCGCCGAAGCCGAGTCCGATCAGGATGATCGCGAGGCTGATGGCGACGTAATCGTCGTTCGACGCCCAGGCGGCGCGGCCCTGGCCGGAGGAGTGAATCATCGTCAGTCTCCCGCCGCCAGCTGTGGCCCATTCGCATGTGTGGCCAATCCCTGCAGGCGCAGCGCCTGGCGTAGCACGAGGCGCAGGTAGGTCGTTTTGTGCTGTGTGGAGTGGGAGTGGTAATAGCCCACGCCCTCCCAGAAATCGCCGCGCGCCTCGTCGATTCCGGTGCGCAGGATCCAGGCGCCCGCCTCGACATTGGCGCAGAAATTGTTGAGCAGCGCATCGCGCGTCGCGGCCTGGCTCGCACGCCAGTGCCGGGCAATGGCCGGAATCCAGATCTGGTTCACCTGCATGGGGCCGATGTCCACCGTATCGTTGGTGTTCTGACTGACCCGCCCGAGCGTGCCGCCCTCCACGTTGAGCAGGATGACCAGCACGCCGGGCGGCAGCCGGTGCGCGGCTGCGGCGGCGTTGATGCACCTTGTGACCATGGCGACGCTGGCCTCCGATGGGGCGGCGTTTGAACCCTGGTCCCGGGC
>NZ_BDLP01000709.1:0-980 GCF_001950415.1 Roseomonas sp. TAS13 | reverse complement strand
GGGCCAAGGGGAGGGGGGAAGCCGCTACCGCTAGCGGCTGGCGCGCGGCAAGGGTGCGTCGGCTGGCGCCTCCCGCGCCGGGGCAGGCCCCGGCCGCGCCCTTGTCCCGCGCCCGCCTCGCGGTCGGCGGGTGGAATCCAGGAGAAGGATTCCGGGTGATGAGAGGCCAGGACGACGAACTGCGGCAGCTGCGCGAGGGGGTGAACTGCGCGGTGGTGCTGGAACGGCTGCCGCCCCCGTGGAAGCTGGACAAGGCCGAGAGCACGCGGGACTGCCTGAAGTACCGGCGCGGCAAGGGCGAGATCATCATCGTCAACCACGGCGGCCAGGGCTGGTGGGATGCCGGCGGCACGGCCAAGGGCGACGTCTTCGGGCTGGTGCAGCACCTGCGCCCGGAACTGAACCTCGGGCACGCCCGCAAGCTGTTGCGGGAGCTGGTCGGGCTTCAGCCCAGCTTTCCGGAGCACGAATGGGTCCGGGCTCGGGACGGAAGCATCGCCCCGGTGTCGGAACGCTGGGCGCACGCCCGATTGCTGCGGCCGGGATCGCGGGCCTGGCGCTACCTCGCGGAGGCACGGCGGCTTCCGGGCCTGGTGCTGCGGGCGGCGGCGGCGGCCGATGCGGTCCGCGAGGGGGCCTACGGCACGGCGTACTTCGCGCATCGCGACGAGACGGGCGCGCTGGTGGGCTTCGAGATGCGTGGCCCCGAGTTCCGCGGCTTCGCCAAGGGCGGTGACAAGACCCTGTTCCAGTTGCCCGGCTGGATCCCCTCGCGGCGTGTGGAGCCCCTCCGGCTGGTGGTGGCCGAAGCACCGATCGACGCTCTGAGCGTCGCCGCGGTGGAGCGCCTGCGGAGTGAGACCCTCTACACCGCGACCACCGGCGGAATGGGGCCGGGAACCGTGCGCGCCCTCGACCGGCTGCTCGCGGCCCTGGCGGCGCGGCCGGACGCTGTGCCTGTCTCTTGATCACATCTACGC
>NZ_BDLP01000708.1:0-980 GCF_001950415.1 Roseomonas sp. TAS13 | reverse complement strand
GCCGTGGTGTTCCGCTACGCGCCCGGCCGCGGGCAGGAGCATGCCAAGGCGCTGCTGCAGGGCTACCGTGGCATCGTCCAGTGCGACGGCTACGCCGCCTACAAAGCACTAACCACCGGCGGGGATGTGACGCTGGCGTTCTGCTGGGCGCATGTGCGGCGCGGATTTTACGACCTGGCCAAAGGCGGCGCGGCGCCGATCGCCACCGAAGTCCTGCAACGCATCGCCGCCCTCTACGCCGTCGAGGCGGAGATCCGCGGCCGTCCAGCCGCGGAACGCCTGGCGGTGCGCCAGGCCCGCAGTCGGCCGCTGGTGGCGGAGCTGTTCACCTGGCTCGACGCCCAGCTCGGGCGCCTGCCGCGCAGCAGCCCGACGGCGGAGGCGATCCGCTATGCGATGAACCACCGGAAGGGGCTGGAGCAGTTCCTCGACGACGGCCGTATCGAGATCGACAACAACACCGTGGAGCGGGCCATCCGCCCCATCTGTCTCAGCCGCAAGAATGCGTTGTTCGCCAGCGGCGACGATGGTGGTGCAAGATGGGCCGCCGTCGCCTCTCTGGTGGAAACCTGCAAACTGAACGGCGTGGATCCGCAGCGCTATTTCACCGACCTGCTGACCCGGCTCGTCAACGGCTGGCCCAACAGCCGCATCGACGAACTCATGCCCTGGTGCTTGGCCAAAACCGATGAGCAGACGTCAAGCGCTGCCGCGTAGGGTCTCCAGGCAGCGCTTACGCCCAACGTAATGCCGGGCCACGATGCGCAGCACCTCGGCCACGTGGTGGCCGGCCGCCGAGGGCCGGCCCCTTGCCGTCCCGTCGCCCGCCCTCTCGTACAGGAAGCGGATCGCCGCCTGGGCGCGCTCGAGCGGCACCACCAGGTCGCGCAGCGAGGCGATCTCCGCCGCGGCCACGGCGCCGCTGGCCACCAGGGCGCTGGCCGCCCAGCGGGCATGGGCCAGGCGCAGCGCCACGGTGG
>NZ_BDLP01000707.1:0-989 GCF_001950415.1 Roseomonas sp. TAS13 | reverse complement strand
GCCATCACCAGCCAGTCCGCCCGCCGCTCCAGCCGGATCCCTCCCCCGCTGGCCTCAATCGCCGCGACCAGCTGGTCGGTCAGGGTGAGGATCGAGAGCCGGCCGAGGTCGACCCGTTGCCGCCGCACCATCTCGAGCAGGAAGTCGAGCGGTCCTTCGAAGCCCTCCACGCTCAGATGCGGGGCGGCCTCGCTTGCGAGGGGGCGGCCGCCCCTCCCCTCCCCCTCCCAGCCCTCGATCTCGAGGGTGGCGGCTTCAGACACGGGCGCTCCGCCCAGGCCGGGCCGGCTTGGCCGTCCGACCTGGCCCCTCGCGGTCCGCCCCGGCGCCCCGACTCACGGCGCGTCCCGCGTCCGCGCCCGGCGCATAGTGCGGCTGCAGGCCGAAGGCGAGATCGGGTGAGGCCCGGCGGAGCCGGGCCACGGCCTGCCAGGGCGACCAGTCCGCCGACCAGAAGCCGACCCGCCACTGGCCCATCTTCTTCTTCCGCCCGTCCAGCGTGCTCGGCAGCACGGCGGCATGGCGGAGCGGACGGGTCGTTCCCCAGTGCGCCCGCAGCCAGTCGCGACTGGCGCCCTCCTCCGGCCCGAGGGCGAGGATGGCGGCGGGGATCGGCAGCAGCCGGTGCAGGTCGAAGGGGCAGGAGCGGTCGGTCGCCATCCGGGCCAGCGCCCGCTGGTGGTTCAGGGCCACCGCTTCGCGGAGGCGCCGCGCCAGCAGCTTGGCCCCGGCGAGGCTGATCGCCCGCACCCCGTCCGGCGGCCCGGCCATCGGCAGTAGGAACTCCTCCTCGAGGGCGTCGAGGTCGAGCGTCCACGGGATCACGCCCGGACCGGCCGCGGCCGCCTGGAACGGCGCGACCGCCTCCGTGGGTCCGCTGACGGTCAGGGTGTTCCACAGCCAGTCCACCGGGACCGGGGTCGGCTGCCAGGGCCGCTCGGGCGGGTCGGGCTCCGGGCGGGGGACGGCGCGACCCCTCCCCTCCCCCC
>NZ_BDLP01000706.1:0-991 GCF_001950415.1 Roseomonas sp. TAS13 | reverse complement strand
GCCGGCGGTGGCGGGGTCGGCCGCCAGCCGGACCTCGTAGCCGCCGGTGGCCTCGAGAACGATGAGCGCGGGCGACAGGCCGGCCAGGACGGTGGCGACCTGTGCGAGGCCGGCCTCGTCGTGCGGCAGTCGGATCAAACCCGGCAGCCCAGAGCTGGCTGAACAAATGTCGTCTCTCCCGCATCAGGCCCTCAAAAGCGGCCGTGCCGCTTTCGGCCCGACCCTGCCGTTGCGCACGAGCCCAAAAGGCGCCCCTCTACGTAGGCCTGCAGGGATCGAGCGGACGGTCGGGCCCAATGCCCCGCGGGGCCGGGTTCCGGCTGTTTCAGCCGCTCTGGGCAGGCACCCAGGCACGATAATCTACCGTTATCGTGCCCAAGGGGCGGAGAGGGGCGGATTGCCACGGGCGGGCCGGTCCGGGCACACTGACGATGGCCGGAGCGGCGGGCGCTGGGGGCGTTCTCTGGACCGGCAGACGAGGGCAGGGGCTCGGGGGGACGAGTCCCCGTTTTTGTCCGATAATAGCGGCCTGGCGAATTTTGCTAGCATTTGATAGCATGCTGTGTGGAACGAGGGGGACGGCATGGCAAGCTTGTTGATCCGGAATGTCGACGAGGCCCTGCGCGACCAGCTGAAGGCGCGGGCGCGTCGGCACCGCCGCTCCCTTGAGGAGGAGGCGCGCGAGCTCCTGCGCGCCGCCATCGCCCGCGAGGCCGCGGGCCGCGAAACGCTGCCCGCCATCGCCGCGCGCCTCTTTGGCCCCGAACACGGGATCGACCTCGCCCTGCCGCCACGCACCGCGGAGCGGGAGCGGCCGCCGCTCTTCGGCGGCGAGGCGCGGTGATCCTCCTCGACACCAACGTCGTCTCCGAACTGATGCGGCCGCATCCGGACGCCCGGGTCATGGGCTTTCTGGCCGCCCGGCCGCTGGAGACGCTGTTCCTGCCGCTGTCTCTTGATCACATCTACGCACAGCTCCACCGTAAGGCGA
>NZ_BDLP01000705.1:0-992 GCF_001950415.1 Roseomonas sp. TAS13 | reverse complement strand
CAAGAGACAGCGGACACGCCGCGCGCCCGGGCCAGGCCGGCGGCGTCCTGCGGCATGGTGGCGGCGATCTCCAGCAGGCTCTCGTCGCGCACCAGCCGCTGGCGCGGCACGTTCACCCGCTGCGCCTCGCGCTCCCGCCAGGCGGCGGCGGCGCGCAGGGCGGCCAGGAAGCGGCGGTTGCTGGTGCGGGGGCGCAGCTTCTCCCAGACCGTCTCCGGATCGGTGCGGTAGTTGGCGGGGTCGGTCAGGGCGGACATCTCCTCCCCCACCCAGTCCAGCCGGTCCTCGCGCTGCAGCCGTTCGCGCAGGGCGCGGTAGACCCGGCGCAGATGCGTCACGTCGGCGGCGGCATAGGCAATTTGGGCCGGGGAAAGGGGACGGGCCGCCCAGTCGCTGAAGCGGTGGGCCTTGTCGATCTGCGCATGGGCCAGGGCGCGGACCAGGCTGTCATAGGAAGCCTGATCGCCGAAGCCGGCCACCATGGCGGCGATCTGGGTGTCGAACATGGGCCGCGGCGTATTGCCGAAGCGGAGCAGGAAGATCTCCACATCCTGCCGGGCGGCGTGGAAGACCTTGACCACCCGCTCGTCGGCCAGAAGCTCGCCCAGCGGGGCGAGGTCCAGCCCCGGGGCCAGGGCATCCACCACCGCGACGTCGCGCTCACCCGCCAGCTGCACCACGCACAGTTCCGGCCAGTAGGTCTTCTCGCGCATGAATTCCGTGTCCACGGTCACGAAATCCTCCTCGCGCAACCGGGCGCAGAGGGCGGCGAGGGCGTCGGTGTCGGTGACCAGGACGGGCGCGGGGTCCGGCGGCGTGGAACGGCGGCTCATCGGCTCCTTCTAGGAGCGGTCCCGGGCGAGGTCCACCGGGCATCGGCAGGAAGCGTTGCGGTTCCGGCATGGGGGCTGGGGCGGGGACACCGGTCCGGCGCGGGGCAACGGATGGCCTGGGGCTGTCTCTTGATCACATCTACGCATAGCTCCACCGTA
>NZ_BDLP01000704.1:0-1001 GCF_001950415.1 Roseomonas sp. TAS13 | reverse complement strand
CCCGCCGCTTTGCCGGCAGGGGGGTCAGGCGGAAGGGCGGGTCGTCCGGGCGGAAATACTCGCGCGGATGCGGCTCGAAGGTGAGCGCCGCCAGGGGCAGGTCGGGCCGCGCCGCATGGGCCGCGCCCAGCACCGCCCGGTGGCCGCGATGCACGCCGTCGAAATTGCCCAGCGCCACGGCCGCGCCGCGCGCCACCGCCGGCACGCCGCGCCAGTCCGCGAGCAGCAGGCAATCCGCCTCGGGAACGGAAGGCTGGGCCATGGCCGGAACCCCGCTGCCGCCGCTCAGGTCTGGGCCGGGCTGACGATCCAGCGCGCCACTTCCGGCGGTCGGAAGGCGGCCAGCATGTCCAGCGCCTGTTCCGGCGTTTCCGCCCGCATGGCCAGCAGCCGGTGCTCGGGCTTCAGGAAGCCCTCCCCCTGCATCCCGTCCAGCGCCGCCATCAGGTGGTTCCAGTAGCCATCGACATCGAGGAAGACCGCGCCCTTGCTGTGCAGGCCAAGCTGCGACCAGGTGAGCACCTCGAAGACCTCCTCCATCGTGCCGAAGCCGCCGGGCAGGATCACGAAGCCGTCCGACAGCTCGGCCATCATCGCCTTGCGCTCGTGCATCGACCCGACGACATGCAGCCGCGTCACGGAACCGTGCCCGACCTCGCGCTGCATGAGCGCCTCGGGGATCACCCCGTCCACCTCGGCGCCGTTCGCCAGGGCGGCATCGGCCACCACGCCCATGAGGCCGACCTTGCCGCCGCCATAGACCAGGTCCAGCCCCCGCGCCGCGATCGCCTCGCCCAGGGCGCGGGCGGTTTCGGCATAGACCGGGCGGGCGCCGCTGCTGGCGCCGCAGAACACACAGACACGCTTCAACGTCTTCGTCTCTTCCATGGCCCTGATCTAAGGGCATCGGCGGCGCCGGGGAAAGCGCGTCCGGATGACGATCCGCTCAGCCGCCCCTGCCACCCTGTCTCTTGATCACATCTACGCACAGCTCCACCGTA
>NZ_BDLP01000703.1:0-1025 GCF_001950415.1 Roseomonas sp. TAS13 | reverse complement strand
CGGTGGACCTGTGCGTAGATGTGATCAAGAGACAGGTCAGCAGGGCCAGCACCGCCGCCTCCTCCGGCCGCAGGTCCTCGATCCGGTCCCTCAGCTCCTGGCCCGCCTCCTCTGCCACCTCCAGGATCAGGTTGCCGGCGAGGTAGCCGTCCAGCAGGTCCGGGTGGACGTAGCATTTGCGGCACACGGTCGGCGTGTTGCCCAGGCGCCTGGCGACCCGCTCGATGGCCGCGCGGATGTTGCGCCGGCCCACCGCCTGGCTGTCGAAGCGCTCGAACTCCCGCAGGGCCAGCGCCGCCATCACCGTTCCAGCCCAGGTGCGGAAGTCCTTGGCCGTGATGTCCCGCCCGGTGATCTCCCGCAGGTAGTCGTTCACATCCTCGGACCGGATGGCATGTGCCTCCCCGTCCTCGTCCCGGTAGGCGAAGAGTTCCTGCCCCGGCAGATCCTGGCAGGCCCGGATCACCCGCGCGATCCGCCGGTCCCGCAGTCCGAGCTGCCAACGCTTGCCGCTCTTGCCCTTGAAGTCGAAGCGGATCTCGCCGCCGTCCAGCCTGACATGCCGGTTCCGCAGCGTGGTCAGGCCATAGGAGCCGTTCTGCGCGGCATAGTCCTCGTTGCCGACACGGATCAGCGTGTCCTCCAGCAGCCGCGTCACGGTCGCCAGCACCTTCTCCCTCGGCAGGCCCTTGCGCGCCATGTCCGACGCCACCCGCTTCCGGATCTCCGGCAGGCAGGCAGCGAACTCCATCATGTGCCCGTATTTCGCCGCATCCCGCGCTTCCCGCCATCCGGGGTGGTAGCGGTACTGCTTGCGGCCCCGCTCATCCCGGCCCGTGGCCTGGAGATGCCCGTTCGCCAGCGGGCAGATCCAGACGTCGCGATAGGCGGGCGGAATGGCCAGCGAACGGATGCGGGTGAGTTCCGCCTTGTCGCGCAGCGGATGCCCGTCCGGATCGCGATAGGCGAAGCCGCTGCCCGCCCTGTCTCTTGATCACATCTACGCACAGCTCCACCGTAAGGCG
>NZ_BDLP01000702.1:0-1025 GCF_001950415.1 Roseomonas sp. TAS13 | reverse complement strand
GGCCCTGGCCCGCCTCCTGGAGCTCGGCCCGTCCGACGAGCGCCCGGCGGGCGAGCGTGCGGCGCTCGTGGTGGACCGGGTCGAGGCGCTGGACGGCTATTTCGCCCGCTGGCTCCCCGCCGCCATGCTGGCCCTCCTGGTGCCGGCCGCCATCGCCCTGGCGGCGGGGCTGACGGACCCGGTGGGCGGTCTGATCCTGGCCGCCGGCGGGCTGCTGGTGCCCGTCTCCATGGCCCTGACCGGCATCGGCGCCGCGATCCAGAGCCGCCGGCAGTTCGACGCCCTGCAGCGCCTTTCCGGGCGCTTCCTGGACCGGGTGCGGGGCCTGCCGACCCTGGTCCTGTTCAATCGCCAGGAGGACGAGGCGAAGGCGCTGGGACGCGCCGCCGACGAGCTGCGGCAGCGCACGATGCGGGTGCTGCGCGTGGCCTTCCTGGGTTCCGCCGGGCTGGAGCTGATCGCCGCGGCGGTGCTGGGCTGCCTCGCCTGGCGCCACGCCGCGCTGGTGACGGGGGGGCATCCCTCGCCGGTCTCGGCGCTTTTCGTGCTGCTGCTGGTGCCTGCCTTCTTCGCGCCGCTGCGCGCCTTCTCCGCTGCCTATCACGAGCGCATGTCCGCCGCCGGCGCCGCCGCCGAGCTGGCGCCGCTCCTCGATGCGCCGGAACGGGAGGGACTGCTGCTGGAGGAAGTGCCGCCCTCGGTGGTGCTGACCTTCGAGAATGTCTCGCTGCGCTATGACCCCGCCCGTCCCCCGGCGCTGGACGGCGTGACCTTCCGCGTGATGCCGGGCGAGACGCTGGTGCTGTCCGGGCCTTCCGGCGCCGGGAAGTCTTCCGTTCTGCGCCTGCTGCTGGGCTTCCGCCGGCCGGATGCCGGGCGCATCGCCCTCAACGGGCGCGACGCGCTGGCCCTGCGGCCCGAGGAGCTGCGCCGCCTCTCCGCCTATGTCCCGCAGCGCCCGCACCTGTTCCGCGACACGATCCGCGAGAATATCCGCCTCGCCCGGCCCGAGGCCGATGACGCGG
>NZ_BDLP01000701.1:0-1027 GCF_001950415.1 Roseomonas sp. TAS13 | reverse complement strand
CTGGTTCAACAACAAGCGCCTCCTCGAGCCGATCGGGAACATCCCTCCCGCCGAGGCCGAGGCGCGCTACTATGCCGCAGGCAAGGCACCAGCTTTGGCCGCGTGACCCAACCACAACAGCCTCCGCCGAACCCGGGGCGGTTCAGAAGCCCGGACCATCCTGGCCTTTGCCGGGGAACAGGGAGACGGGCCGCTTGAGGACCAGGTAGCCGCTGCGCTCCAGGTGCCGGATCAGCCAGGCGGCCATGAAGTCGGGATTGTCCCGGTGCTCGATCGCCAGGGGCCGGCCGCGCTCGTCGCGCTGCAGGGCGTAACGCAATGACCGGGCGAGGCCGCTGGGCTTGGTCGGGGAGAGGGCGTCGCTCATGCGGTCAGCTTAGAGCAAACAGGAACGATTCATGAACATAGAAGAGTCAGGGAACCTTCCGTCATAAGTGGTCTCGGGTCACAAGTGCGCGCCTTACGGTCGTGATCGTGCGGCATGACCGTCCGCTTTGACTCACGGGTTCGTACTGCGCGAGCACCATCAGGCCTGTCCTCAACCGGTCGTCGCAACGCCAGCCTGAACCGATGTCAGGACGGCGTCGAGCGCTTCTGCGGGTGTTCGCCATCCAAGGGTCTTTCTCGGCCTGCCGTTGAGTGTCGCAGCCACCGCTGCGAACTCATCGGTGCTGTGCGCGCTCAGGTCCGTCCCCTTCGGGAAGTACTGCCGCAGCAGCCCATTGGTGTTCTCGTTCGTGCCGCGCTGCCATGGGCTATGCAGATCGCAGAAGTAGACCTGCAGGCTGGTGGCGATCCGCAACTGGACGTGCTGCGCCATCTCCGCTCCCTGATCCCATGTGAGCGAACGCCGGAGTTGCTCCGGCAGCGTGGTGATCGTGCGGGCGATCGCATCGCGTACAGCTGCGGCGCCATGCCCGGCGAGCGCCGGTCCGCCCCGCTCGCGCGGCACCGTCCCGTGGCCTTCCATGGGCGGCAGGTGCAGCCTGTCTCTTGATCACATCTACGCACAGCTCCACCGTAAGGC
>NZ_BDLP01000700.1:0-1028 GCF_001950415.1 Roseomonas sp. TAS13 | reverse complement strand
GTCGATCAGCGCCGCCAGCCGCACCAGTTCGTGCCGCCCATCGATCATGTCGACCAGCCGCGGCCGCAGCAGATCGGCCTGTTCCGGCGGGCGCGGGCGGTGCTTCATGCCCACAAGATTCGCAGGGTTTGTCGTCGAAAACAATCGAACCCTGCAAATCCAGGTCGCCGAGCCCGGAAAATCTCACAGCTAGATCAGTGCCTTACGAGTTATTCAAGGCCGACTACTGACCTTGCCGGGGGTAATGGAAGTCTTCGAGACACGAGCGCGGGGATGGCCCGGTGGAAAGGGAGAAGAGCACGTAAAAAGGGTCAGGGACGAATTTCAGGATATGTGCGGTCGCATAGACCGCTTGCAGTCCGGAAGTGATACGCCAGCGGAGTTGCTACGGACATATCGACACAACAATCTTGCCCACGAACTCCATATCGACACCTCCGACCCCAAGCCTAAGGCGAAGTATGGAGACGTTCCTGATTTGCTTAATGAAATCGTCGCCCTCACGGAAAGCGCCGGTCTTATCGTCCTTGGAACCGCATACGCATGGGAGAGGCGGGATGTTGCAAAGAGCGCAAAAGCCTTGTGGGCAGCCGTCGCGGAGATAGGGCCGCCTCTTGATAACGAGAATCCAGAACCAGTTGGCGTTGCGCAATGACGAGGTTTCGTTGTCACTTGTTAGTTCGATGATGGTATTATATTTTGCGTACCCATTCCCTTTAGTAACATAGCTCGCGTAAGGGGCTAGCAATGTTGGTTCTCTCGGCACCTCATTTTCACAACGAAGAGGCTGCCTATTGTTATGTAGTCGGCCTTGAATAACTCGTAAGGCACTGATCTAGCTGTGAGATTTTCCGGGCTCGGCGACCTGGATTTGCAGGGTTCGATTGTTTTCGACGACAAACCCTGCGAATCTTGTGGGCATGAAGCACCGCCCGCGCCCGCCGGAACAGGCCGATCTGCTGCGGCCGCGGCTGGTCGACATGATCGATGGGCGGCACGAACTGGTGCGGCTGGCGGCGCTGATCGAC
>NZ_BDLP01000699.1:0-1041 GCF_001950415.1 Roseomonas sp. TAS13 | reverse complement strand
GGTGCGCTCCCTGGCCGCCCGCGAACGGCTCGGCGACTACAGTCTGGGCCTCGACCCCTCCCAGATCGGGCTGCTCGCCGACGAGCCCGGAGGCGTGCCGTCCAACGAGCGCATCGTCGAGGCGCTCCGCGAAGGGCTGGCCATGTTCCGGGCGGCCGCCCGCGACCGGACGCTCAACCAGATGCAGGAGGCGGTCGCGGAACATTCGCGGGCGCTGCGGGACGGCCGCCGCGACCGCGGCGACGCGCCCGTCTACCGCACGATCCGCATGGACGCCGAGATGCATGCGAGGCTGCAGCTCCAGGCCCACGAGATCGGCGTGAAGCTCCAGGCGCTCTGCCGCCACCTGCTCGACCTCCACCTCGACCGGCACAGCAGCCGCCATGCGGAGGAGGCCGCGACCACGCACGCCGTGACGCCCTCGAATCCTTTCGCGAACCTCGACACCGCCGCGTTTGCCAAGGTCGCCATTGCCGCCCGCATGCCGCGCGCCGTACTCGGGGCCATCCGTAACGGTCAGGTGGTGGACCTGCCCGCCGTGGTCGCCGCCAGGATCGCCGCCGCGATGCCGGTGCCGGTGCCAGCGAACGACGTCGCCAGGCACGCGGCCTCGGGCGTCCGGCTCCCCCCGGCGATGGCAGCCCGGGCGGAAGGAAAGCCCGCCGCCCAGGAGCGCGGCATGACCCTCGAGGAGGTCGCGCGACAGACGGGGATGTCGGACCAGGACATCGAGAGAATGCTGGCCGAATAGCCAGGGCGCGCGGCGATGAACTCTTTCGACGCCGCGCGGATTGCGGCACGCGCCCTCCGCCAGGCAGCGGCCGCGAAGGCCACAAGGCCCGGGGTCCTGGGTCTCGCCGAGGCTGCGGCCGAGCACCTCGGCTTCGAGGTCGCCTGGGTCGATCCCTCGAGTCCGCTCCTCCACGGCACAGTAGCCCACCTCGACGCCCAGGCCGCGACGGTCATCTGCGCCCGGTCGGGCGACGACGGGGAGCGCGCGCTGCTCCTCGCGCACGAGCTGTCTCTTGATCACATCTACGC
>NZ_BDLP01000698.1:0-1044 GCF_001950415.1 Roseomonas sp. TAS13 | reverse complement strand
CCCGCAGCGCCGGGACGCCCAGCAGCGCGGCATTGCGGGCGGCGCGGGCGGCCCGCTCGGGCCGGGGCTCGAAGCCGATGGCACGGTTGGCCGGATGGCGCAGCATCCACTCGATGCCGACGGAGCCCGAGCCGGCGCCGATATCCCAGAGCATCTCCCCCTGGCGCGGCGCGAGGCTGGACAGGGTGACGGCGCGGATCTCGCGCTTGGTGATCTGCCCGTCATGCTCGAAACACCCGTCCGGCAGCCCGCCGGCAAGCGGCAGGATGCGGGCGCCGGGCGCGGCCTCGACCTCCAGCGCCAGCAGGTTCAGCGGATCGATCGCCCCGGGCGGCCCGTCCTCGGCGCGGAAGCTCCGCCGGCGCTCGCGCGGTCCGCCCAGGGCTTCCAGCAGGTGCATCCGCGTCGGGCCGAAGCCATGCCGGCACAGGAAGCCGGCGACCGCTCCGGGCGTGGCGGCATCGGCGGCCAGGACCAGCACCCGCGCGCCCGGTTGCAGCGCCGGGCGCAACATCTCCAGCGGACGGCCGCAGAGCGAGACCGTCGCCACCTCCTGCATCGCCCAGCCGAGCCGCGCGCAGGCCAGGGCGAGCGAGGACGGCGCGGGCAGCGCCAGGAACTCCTCCGGCGAAACCAGCCGCGCCAGGCTGGCGCCGGCGCCGAACAGGAACGGATCGCCCGAGGCCAGCACTGCGACCGGCTGGCCGCGCAGCGCCATCAGCTCCGGCCAGCTTTCCGCGAGCGGGCTGCGCCAGGGATGCGCCTCGCCCCGGACCAGTGGCGCCGCCAGCGCCAGGTGCCGCCGCCCGCCGAAGACATGCGCGGCACCGGACAGCAGGCTGCGGGCGGCGGCGGACAGCCCCTCCACCCCATCCTCGCCGAGCCCGATGATGCTAAGCCACCGCATCATGGACGACCTCTCGCCGACGCGAATCCTGCTCCTGGGCGGCAGCACCGAGGCCTCGGCGCTGGCCATCGTGCTGGCGGGGGACGAGCGCTTCGACCTGTCTCTTGATCACATCTACGCACAGCTCCACCGTAAGG
>NZ_BDLP01000697.1:0-1051 GCF_001950415.1 Roseomonas sp. TAS13 | reverse complement strand
GGCATAGGCGCGGCGGGTGTTCGCGGACAGCGCCTTGCCGGCATAGCCGGAGGCCCGGGCCACGGCCTCGCCGACCGGGCCGGCGAGCAGCGCCAGCACGGCAACCGGGCTCTGCCCCGCCGCGGCGCGCAGCAAGGGAGTGCTCAGGGTGGGCTGCCCGGAGGACAGCAGCACCTCGCCCTCGCGCGCCTTTCCCCCTTGGGCCGGATCAGTGGCCATCGGTTCCTCCAAGCGCACGGAAGGCTTTGCGGACGGCACCCTGTCCGCCTATCTTTCCCTGCATGAGCATCGTGACCCTCACCCCCGAGCAGGAGCGCTTCGCGGCGGACGCCGTGGCGCAGGGCCGCTTCCGCGACCTGGACGAGGTTGTTCGGAAGGGTGTCGCCCTGCTGCAGCAGGCGGAGGCGGAGGTCGCCTCCTTTGTGACGTCCCTGGAAGAGGCCCAGGCCGAAGGGGAACGTGATGGCTTCCTGACGGCCGACGAGGTGGAGCGGCGTGTCCGCTCCGCGATCGCCAACGCGGCCGCTGGCCGGGAGTGAGGCGGGAGCTCTTCGTACCGCGAGCGGCCCTCGAACTCGAGCAGGCCGCCGTCCGGCTCGCCGCTGACCGGCCCCAGGCCGCGGAAGCATTTCTCGCCGCGGCGCTGACGGCCGCGAGGCGCCTGGCAACCAACCCGGGGCTTGGCAGCAGCCGTGCCTACGTCCCGCAACGCTACCACTTCTGGCCGCTGGTCCGCTTCAACTACCTGCTGGTCTATGACGCCACGCGTGAGCCCATCCAAATCCTGCGCGTGGTCCATACGGCCCGGGACCTGCCGCGCCTGCTGTCCGATCTGAAGTCGTAGCGTCGTCGCCCGGCCCGGTTGGGCATCCGGAGAGGGCGGGGAGCTGCCCGTTGCCGCACCGTCCTGCCCCTCGTTCTGCAGCATGCCCCTCCCCTGCGCCGCCTCGCGTCACGGCCACCTGGGCCAACAGATCGAGCGTGATCCATCGCCGCAATTGTGGCAACCCCACCGCTTTCCCATCTCAGGCCCGATAATGGATTATTATCG
>NZ_BDLP01000696.1:0-1052 GCF_001950415.1 Roseomonas sp. TAS13 | reverse complement strand
GGGTCTGGGTCGGCACCTTCCACCAGTTCGGCATGGACCTCATCCGCAGGCATGCCGACCGGCTGGGCCTGCCGAGCAGCCCGACCCTGCTCGACGGCGCGGCAGCGGTGGAGGCGCTGGAGGACCTGCTCGCGACGCTCGGCCTCGTGCACCACCGGAATCTCTGGGCGCCCGAGAGGCTGCTCAAGGGTGTCCTGAGTGCCGTCTCCCGGGGCAAGGACGAACTCGCCGGGCCGGATCGCTACGAGGATCTGGCTGCCGCGATGCTCGCGGCTGCTGACGGTGACCCGGGCAGGGTCGAAGCGGCGGAGCGGGCAGCGGAGGTGGCCCGAATCTACAGGGCCTACCAGGGCAGGCTCCGGGACCTCGAGGCCGTGGACTACGGCGACCAAGTGATGCTGCCCGCGCTGCTCCTGGAAGGCGACCCGGAGCTCGCCGCCGAGCTGAGGGGGCATCACCGCCACGTGCTCGTGGACGAATACCAGGACGTGAACCGGGCGAGCATCCGTCTCCTGAAGGCTCTCGTCGGCCCGGGCGGGCAGATCTGGGCCGTCGGCGACGCGCGGCAGGCGATCTACCGCTTCCGGGGCGCCTCCTCCGCCAGCATGTCGCGCTTCGCCGAGGACTTCGGCCCGCATTCCGCGCACAGCCTCGGCGTCAATTACCGTTCCTGCGCCGAGGTGGTCGGGACCTTCCTGGGCTTCGCCCGCACCATGGCGGCCGCCGAAGGTGCACCCGAACCGGATCTCGAGGCGCACCGAGGGACAGCCGGTCATGGTCCGGTCCTCACCGTGTGCCCAGACGACAGCGCCGAGGCGGCGGCGGTCGTCGCGGCCGTAGCGGAGCTGGCCGGTCGCGGGGTCCGGCACGGCCAACAGGCCGTCCTGTGCCGCGGGAACGCACAGGTCGAGAAGATCTCGGGCGCCCTCGAGGCGGCGGGCATCCCGGTCCTGCGCCTCGGGAACGTCCTGGAGAGGGACGAGGTGCGGGATCTCCTCAGCATCCTGAGCCCTGTCTCTTGATCACATCTACGCACAGCTCCACCGTAAGGC
>NZ_BDLP01000695.1:0-1058 GCF_001950415.1 Roseomonas sp. TAS13 | reverse complement strand
CCTTCGCCCGACCGGCTTCCGCCGGCCGTGTCACGCGCCCGGCGACCACGGAGACGGATGGCGCCCTCCCCGGCGGCAGCGTGCGCCAGGGCCGTGTGTTGATGCCGGCCGGGCGGGGTCTCTATGCCCACACCGTGCTGGCGGTCAGCTCGGAGACGGGCGGTCCCATCGTGCTGCAGGCCGACAGCGGCCCCATCGCGGGCGCTCGCCTGATCGGCAGCTTCAACCGGGCCGGGCAGAGCAACCGCCTCGTCGTCCGCGTCACGCGTGTGCAGTACCAGGGTCAGACCATCCAGGCCGACGGCATCGTGGTGGCCCCCGACAGCATGGAGACCGCGGTGGCCACCAACGTCGACCAGCGGATGTTGGAGCGCTTCGTGCTGCCCGCCGCCGCGGCCTTCATCGCCGGGCTCGGCCAGGCCGTCGCGACCACCTCGAACACCTATGGGCAGCTCAACCCCCTGGGTGGCACCTCCTTCATCACCCGCCTCAACCCGGAGCAGCAGCTCGCGGTCGGTGCCGGCGTCGCCGCGCAGCAGGTTGGCCGGGCACTGGAACAGGCGGCGCCGCGCGGCCCGACCATCCATCTCGCCGCCAATGCACCGGTCGGGATCATGTTCCTACAGGATCTGCGCGCCGCCGACTGACGCCTGGCCGGTGGCTTTCCCGGGCGCCGTTCGCGTCGGGGTGGACGATCCTGCGGGCCAACGCCCAGCAGGATCGTCTCATGGACACCCACCTCGTCGCGCATCCCGATTTCCGGCCGCTGACCGCGGACGCGCCGGGCCCGGCGGGCCCGTCGAGCCCCGGTGCGCCGCAGGAGCCTCCGCAGCGGCCTAGCGAGGCGATAAGCCCGGCGAAGCCCGCCCCTCGCGCCAGGAGGCGCAGCCGCCTCCTCGGTGGTGTGGCCCTCGGTGCCGTGCTGCTGCTCGCGGGTGGTGCCTTCCTGGCGTCCCCCTACAACACGATCTATCCCCTCGACCTCCGGCGAGTGTCGGCGAGCCTGCAGGGTGCGATGGAAGGCGCCCGGCAGGTCATCGCGCCGCATGGCCCCGAGC
>NZ_BDLP01000694.1:0-1059 GCF_001950415.1 Roseomonas sp. TAS13 | reverse complement strand
TCGCCTTACGGTGGAGCTGTGCGTAGATGTGATCAAGAGACAGGCCGCGCCCCGGCCGTGCCGCGCGGCAGGACGGAAAGCCCGTACCAGGCGGTGCCGATGGCCAGCAGGCCGGTGAGCGTGGCCAGGAGCCGGTGGTTGAACTGCACCGAGGCCACGTTCTCGAACAGGTTCCTCCAGGCGGGCGAAAGGAAGAGGTAGCCGTCCGGCACCCACTGGCCCGCCATCAGCGGAAAGGTGTTGT
This sequence comes from Roseomonas sp. TAS13, assembly GCF_001950415.1. Taxonomy (NCBI): domain Bacteria; kingdom Pseudomonadati; phylum Pseudomonadota; class Alphaproteobacteria; order Acetobacterales; family Roseomonadaceae; genus Roseomonas; species Roseomonas sp. TAS13. Next base: position 815 of record NZ_BDLP01000694.1, on the reverse strand, counting down.
AGTCGAAGCCCGCCTTGATCCCGGCCACGAAGCCGCCGGCCAGCATCGTCAGCCCGGCCAGCCCCGCCGTGGCGTGGGCAAGCCGCCGCAGCGCCCGCCCGCCCCCCGGTGCCTCACCCCACGGCGCCTCGCGCTCCGAATGCAGAAGCCCGAGCGCGGTCCAGACCAGCACCGCATAGAGCACCAGCGCCAGCGTCAGATGGATCACCAGCCGCCAGGGCGACACGGCGGTGCGGTCGGCCTCGAAGCCCGAGGCCACCATGAACCAGCCCACCGCCCCCTGCAGCCCGCCCAGCGCCAGCAGCAGCACCAGCCGGCCACCGAGCCCGGCGGGGATGCGCCCCCGCGCCCAGAACCAGGCCAGCCCGCCGGCGAAGACCAGCCCGATCATCCGCCCCCAGAAGCGGTGGGTCCATTCCAGCCAGAAGATCCCCTTGAAGCCCGCCAGCCCGAAGCCCTGGTTCACCAGCTCGTATTGCGGAATGGTGCGGTAGAGATCGTAGAGGCGCTGCCACTCCGCCTCGCTCAGCGGCGGCAGGATGCCGCGGATCGGCGCCCATTCCATGATGGAAAGGCCGGAGCCGGTCAGGCGCGTGGCGCCGCCGAGGGCCACCATGACCCAAACCATGGCGGCGACCAGGATCAGCCAGAGGGCGACGGCACGGCGGTTCCGGGCCAGGACATCCTCGCGGGACGGGGCGTGCGGATCGAAGGGCATGGCGGGCATTATAGTCTTCCCCTGGACCGCGTGCCGACCCCCTGCTAGGCCGCAGCCCCCATGTCCCCGGCTCAACACGCCAATCCCAGGGCCGCCC
>NZ_BDLP01000693.1:0-1060 GCF_001950415.1 Roseomonas sp. TAS13 | reverse complement strand
CGGCCAGGACCTGGGTGCGGATGGCGACCTCGGGCGGCACGGCGAGGCCGGCGAAGGGGGACGTGTCGGGGAAGGTGGCCAGGGGCTGCGGCTTCTCCCAGGACAGCGAGCCGCCGAGCTGCCGCTCCCCGGCCCGCAGCGTGACCGGCAGCAGCGGGTCCGGATGCTCCGCCATGCGCGGCCCGGCGAAGCGCAGCAGCAGTCCGCCCTCCTCCACGAAGCGGGTGACGGCCTGGATCTCCCGCGCCTCGGTCAGCGGATAGTCGGCCAGGACCAGCACCGCCAGCTTGCGGGACAGCAGCGTTTCCAGCGAGCCGCGCCGCACCTCCACGAAGGGCTGCAGGGCGCGTTCCAGGTAGAAGAGCGAGCCGGTCAGCGGCGTGTCGGCGGCGCCGTCCCCGGCCAGCAGGCCGACGGGGCGGCGGCGGAAGCGCTCGTCCAGCAGCACGGAGCCGGCGGCCCCGGTCTCGCCCTCCAGTTCCAGTCGCACCACCTGCTCGCGGATCTCCAGCGGCAGTTCCAGCGCGCCCTCGGCGCTGCCGGCACCCGCCGGGATGGCGATGGTGGCACGGGCCAGGGTGCGGCCATCGGCGGTGCGCGCCAGCACCGCCGCCTCGCCCGGCGTGGCCGAGGGGGTCTGGCGGACGGTCAGGCGCAGCCGGTCGGCCTCCGCCACCGGCGGCGGCAGGATGCGGAGGGGCAGGGCCGGGTCGCGCCCCGCCACGGTCAGCGGCCCCATCTCCGACAGCGTGGTGGCCAGCACCGAATCCCCGCTGGCATGGGTCAGCCCGTCGGTGATGAAGAGCGAGGCGGCCTGCCCGCCATTCGCCTGCCGCCAGGAGGCCAGGGCCGTGGCGGCGGCGGCGCGGTCCGGCGCCCAGGGCAGCGGCCGCAGCGCGGCGAGGCGGGTCGCGGCCTCCGGCGCCGGCAGGGGCGGCGTGGGCGCGGGCATCTGCCCATCCGGCGCGGGCGCCGTGGCCAGCAGGGAGACCGGCCGGCCGTCGCGTCCCGCCGCCTCCACCGCGGCGCGGGCGGTGGCCATGCGCTGCGGCCAGTCGGC
>NZ_BDLP01000692.1:0-1062 GCF_001950415.1 Roseomonas sp. TAS13 | reverse complement strand
CCCTCCAGCACGAGGCGGACCGCCCTCTCCCGCACCTCCGGCGAGTAGCTCGCTGCTGTCTTGCCCTTCGTCGTCATGGCTCCATCCTCTCAAGGCCTGGGGCCTCCGACAAACCCGGGGCGGTTCACGCCGAGCACGCGAAGGATCTGCTGGCGGGCTATCGCGGGATCCTGCAGTGCGACGGTTACGGCGCCTACAAGACGCTCGCCGGGGCGAGCAATGGCATCACCCTGGCGTTCTGCTGGTCGCATGTCCGCCGGGGATTCATCGAGCTCGCCAGGGGCAAGACCGCACCGATCGCCGCCGAGACGCTGCAGAGGATCGCCGCCCTCTACGCGGTCGAGGCGGAGGTGCGCGGCAAACCTCCCGATATCCGCCGTGCCGTCCGTCAGGAGCGGAGCCGCCCCCTCGTCGAGGACCTGTTCGTCTGGCTGACGACGCAACTCGCGCGTCTGCCCGGCAGCAGCCCGACCGCGGAGGCCATCCGCTACGCGCTGAACCACCGCGAGGGCCTGGTGCGGTTTCTCGAGCACGGCAGGATCGAGCTCGACACGAACACCGTAGAGCGCGCCATCCGCCCGATCTGCCTCAGCCGCAAGAATGCGCTGTTCGCCTCAGGCGATGACGGCGGGGCCCGCTGGGCAGCCGTCGCCTCTCTCGTCGAGACCTGCAAGCTCAACGGCGTCGATCCGCAGCGCTACTTCACAGAGGTGCTGACCCGCCTCGTCAACGGCTGGCCGAACAGCCGTATCGACGAGCTCATGCCGTGGCGCTGGGCCGATGAAGAAAACGGCGCAGCGTCAAGCGAAGACCACGAGGGTCCGTAGGCCTCGCTTACGGTGTTGGATGCGGGGACAGGATTTGAACCTGTGACCTTCAGGTTATGAGCCTGACGAGCTACCGGGCTGCTCCACCCCGCGCTGGGTGATGGTGTAATGGTGACGTGGGCGGCGATCGGGTCGGGGGGTGTGGGAGGTTCCCATCGGGCGGCCTGGCGGCGACCGACTCTCCCGCGTCTTGAGACGCAGTACCATGGGCGCTGAGGCGTTTCACGGCCGAGTT
>NZ_BDLP01000691.1:0-1063 GCF_001950415.1 Roseomonas sp. TAS13 | reverse complement strand
GCTGTGCGTAGATGTGATCAAGAGACAGGCTGGGCCTGCGAGGGGGCCGTGGCGGCGGTGGCCGCCGGCCCGGCCACGGTGCCGGGCGCCGTCCCGGCCGCTGGACCCTGGACCACCCCTTGGACCGCCCCCTGGACCGCCCCCTGGACCGTCCCTTGGGCCATGGCCATGCCGGCGGAACCGAGCAGCAGGGCGGAGAACAGCAGGCTGGCACGGAACGTCTTGCGCAATGGGGCCTCCTCTGGGCTGGTGAGCGCAGGAGGAAGAGGACACCCGCCACAGGGCAGGTCTCGGGCGTCCCCAGGGAATCTCTGGGGCGGAAGCGGCGGCTTCGTGGCCGGTGTGACAGGCTGAAACATGGGGCCTGGCGGCCGGGGCTTTGCCCCGCCCCGCTCCGTGACCAGGGCCGGAGGACCCGCGCCGGCGACGCGTGCTACTCCCCGGCGGCGCCCTACCCTGCCCGGCTGCCGCGGCCGCTTCCGGTGGCGCGGGGGCCCCGGGCAGCGGCCCGGCGTTCGGCCGAATCGGGGGCCACCATCGGGTAGTCGGGCGGCAGGCCCCAGCGGGCACGGTACTGGTCCGGCGTCATTCCGTAGGCGGCCTTGAGATGGCGCGTGAGCATCTTCACCCGCCTCCCATCCTCCAGGCAGACCAGGTACCCGGGCGTCACGCTCTCGGCGATCGGCACGGCCGGTTCGGGGCGTGGCCCCAGGGGCTGCCCGCTGGATTCGGCTCTGGTGGGTTCCTCCTGGGACTCCCCTTGAGGATCCAGGCCGGCCAGGGGCTCCGCCAAGGGGGCAGCCAGGGAAGGAGCCTCCCTGCGCGGGGCTTCCCGGGGGATTTCCCCCGGAGAATTCCCTGGAGTGCCGGTGGGCGCCTCCGGTGGCGGGGCCTTGGGGCGATCCGGGACATCGGGTGGCGTGCCGACAGGCGAGGCCGCCGCAGGCGGGGCCTCGCGCCGCCCGGGCTGCGGCGCGGGCGCTACAGGCCCGGTTTCCCCGGTGGCCGCATCGAGGGATGCCGTGGTGGGCGCCGGGTGCCGCCGTGGCCCAGGCCGGGGGGC
>NZ_BDLP01000690.1:0-1069 GCF_001950415.1 Roseomonas sp. TAS13 | reverse complement strand
GCTCTGGCGACAGCAGCGCCAGCAGGAGGGCCGCCTGGGAGCGCCCATGGCCCAGGCCGGCCCTGGAGTTGCCGAGCGCCGAGACCCTCGCCTCCAGCCCGTCCGGCCCGTGGTCCCAGAGCAAGCCGCGCAGCACGCGCTGCGCTTGGCCGATCATCACCCCGGCCCGTTCCCGCAGCGCCTCGGAAAGTTCCAGCCGCCCTTCCTCCGCGACGAGGCTGAGCGCGGCCAGCGCGCGCAGCAGCAGCCCACATTCCTCGGCGGACACCACGCCGCTGCGCTGCCAGGGCCCGTCGCTGCAACGGCGGCGGATCAGGATGGTCTCCAGCGGCGTGGCGCGGCCGGGCAGGTCCATGGCCCCCAGCCGCAAGGCCGCCACGCCGCGCGCCAGCGCATCACCCAGTCCGGGCCAGGAAGGGTCCAGCAGGGCCAGGCGCGCCAGGGCGAGCAGCCCTGCCGCGTGGCTGACCATGGAAAGCGCCTCGCCCTCCTGTCCGGCCCCCTCGGCGAAGATGCCTTCCTCCCCTTCCGCCTGGCGCGCCAACAGTGCCCGCACAGGCTCCCGCAGCAGGTCCCGCCGCGCTTCCCCGCCCGGCAGGCGTGCCAGGGAATCCAGCGCCAGGACGAGGTCGCAAAGGGACCGCGTCGGCAGGCCGGGCGCCTGTTCCAGCAGGGGAGCGAGATGCGCGTGGCACCAGGAGAGCAGCGCCTCCCTTTCCTCCACCCCGGTCTCCGGCGGCGCCAGGAGCAGCGTGGCCGCGACGGCCAGCAGCGCCGCGGCGGGCTCCTCGGGCGGCGACGGGTCGCGCCCGGCCAGGGCCGCACCCGGCGCCATGGCCCGCGCCGCCTGCGCCACCCCCTCCGCCGTTCCGGTCAGTTGCAGCCGGTCCTCCCGCACCACGAAGCTTTCGCCGCCCGCGAGGGAGGCGATCCCGTGGCGGACCAGCAGCCAGTGCAGCCGCCCCGCGCCGTCGGTATGCGCGGTGACGCTCGCCACCGTGCCGGGCGCCCGCGGCCGGGCATGGCTGTCTCTTGATCACATCTACGCACAGCCCCACCGTAAGGCGAA
>NZ_BDLP01000689.1:0-1070 GCF_001950415.1 Roseomonas sp. TAS13 | reverse complement strand
CCTGCTGGTGCGGGTCCCCGCCCCGGCCGGTCGCGGCCAGATGGTGGCGCAGCGCCTCCTCCACCGCCTCGATGCCCCCGAGATGTACGGCCAGGAAGCGCCAGGCGCCACCGGAGAAGCCGGGCTGGGCGAAGTAGGCCCCGGGCGGACCGATCAGCGTCCCGGGGCTCAGCTCCATGCCGCTGAAATCCATGTTCCCGGTGGCCGAGGCCCGCATCCCCGAAGCCGTCCAGACGGAAAGGTCCGCCCGCCCGGTGCCCCTCGGCAGTGGCAGCAGCAGCATCCGCACGCCGTCCGGTGCCTGGGCCGGGACCAGCGCCCGTTCCACCAGCCCGGCCCCGGAGCACCAGATCTTGCCCCCGCTGAGCCGGCGCATGTCCTCCTCCAGCACCAGCCCGCGTCCCGGCACCTCGGCGGCCCAGACCCCGAAGAGGCGGCCTGCCCGGGCATCCGCCGCGGCTTCCTCCACCTGTTCCGGCGTACCGTAGGCGGCAACGAGGCGCAGCGCGTTCACATGCCCTTCGAAGAGCCGTCCCAGCGGCAGGCTGGCCCGGCCGATCCGGCGCAGCGCCAGCATCAGCGGCCCGGTGCCCCCGGGTTCGGAACCCCAGCCCAGCCCGCCCAATGCGCCAGGCAGCGGCGCCACCAGCAGCCCGGCCGCGCCGAGGGCCGCCACCTCCTCCACGGGCAGGCCGCCTTCCCCGTCCAGCCGCGCGGCCCGCTCCTCCACTCCCGGCAAAAGGGCGTCCAGCCGTTCCAGCATCTCCGCCGTGGAGGCTGGCGCCGTAGGCATGGTGGTGAGGGAGGCGTGGGCGGGGTGCGGGAGGGCGTGGTGATTCATGCTGCCGCTTCAACCGGACAGGCCGGACCGGGTTGCCCGCCCGGCGGGTAAGCGATGCGAAACCGTTGCAAAACTCCGCGTGGTCCCGCCCCACTTGGTCCCGCCGCGGGCCGGATCTCCCCTGCGCTGCGGCAGAGGGGTAGCATGGCGGCACTCCGGGCGCGGGGGCGTCCCGGGGGTGGGGAATCGGCCGGCATATCCGGCTGTCTCTTGATCACAAGTCTCGACG
>NZ_BDLP01000688.1:0-1095 GCF_001950415.1 Roseomonas sp. TAS13 | reverse complement strand
GCGTAGATGTGATCAAGAGACAGGCACCACCAGGGCGATGTCGGGCCGGGTCTCGCGCGTCTCGGTCACGAGGCGGGGATTGGCCAGCGCGCCCAGGATCAGGGCGAAGGCGGCGGCGCGCCACCAGGCGCCGCGCGCCCGCCGCCAGACGGCCAGCGCCGTGGCGAGGACGGCCAGCACCGCCAGCGCGGCCAGCAGCCAGGGCGGCAGGATCGGGGCGAGGTCGATACCGGAAAGGGTCTGCTGCATGCGCTACTGCCCCAGCCGTTCGAGGATGGCCGGGACATGCACCTGGTCGCCCTTGTAGTTGCCGGTCAGGGCATAGATCACGAGGTTCACCCCGAAGCGGTAGGCGAGCGTGCGCTGCCGCGCCCCGCCGGGCACCACGGCATAGGGGTTGTTGCCGCGCGCATCGACCGCCCAGGCCGAGGCCCAGTCGGCGCCGCCGATGATGGCCGGGCTGACGCTGTCATTGGCGCGGTCCACGTCGCGCGCCACCCAGACCGTGCCGCCGGCCCAGCGCCCCGGAACCTCGGCCAGCAGGTAGAAGGCGCGGCGCAGCACATGGTCCTCCGGCAGCGGCGCGAGCGGCGGGATGTCCAGGTTCCGGGTCACCCGGCGCAGCGCCTCCTTGGCGCCGGGCGCCATGCCCTCGCCGGAGCCTTCATCGCGCGTGTCGAAGAGCACGATGCCGCCGTTGCGCATGAAGCCGTTCACCGCTTCCGCTGCCCGGTCGTCGAGGTCGCCCGCATCGGGCGAGACCGGCCAGTAGAGCAGCGGATAGAAGGAAAGGTCGTCCACCCCCGGGCGCACCGCGGCGGGCTCGGCCAGGGTGGCGGCGGTGCGGCGGTTCACATAGTCCGACAGCCCCGCCAGCCCGGCGCGCGAGACCTCGTCCAGCGCCGCATCGCCGGTGACCACATAGGCGAGGCGTGTGGCAAGGGCCGGGGCATCCTCGGCGGGCACGGCCCCGCTGTTCCGCGACGGGGCCTGGGCCTGCCCTTGGGCCTGGGCGGCGCCGGCGAAGCCCAGCGGCAGGAGCAGGGCCAGCATGGCCACCCGGCGGGGGACAACCCGGCGGGACAGCCCGGCGGC
>NZ_BDLP01000687.1:0-1104 GCF_001950415.1 Roseomonas sp. TAS13 | reverse complement strand
CGGACCTGCAGGCGGTGAAGGCGGTCAACGGCGTGCCGGACAAGCTCCAGTCCTGCCACACGGCCACGGTCGGCGGCTACGTCGTGGAAGGCCACGTCCCTGCCTCCGATGTCCGCCGCCTGCTGGCGGAGCGCCCGCGCGCCAAGGGACTTGCCGCGCCGGGGATGCCGCCCTCCTCACCGGGCATGGACATCCCGGGGACGCCCTACGAGGTCATCCTATTCGGCGGTGGAGCTGACCGGATGTGGGCCCGGCATTGACCAGGATGGCTGGACAGGCCGCGCTGCGCCCGAGAACGGCGACTTGATCGAGGTCAAGGCGGGTCGGCGCCGATGGCAGGGATCGGCGGAGACACTAGCGATGCACGAGCACTCCATAGGCTTCAGCTTAGTTGCCTTGTTCAATGTCCTTCGTGAGCATTACGCCCACACCCCAGGCGTAACATTCGTAGGGTCTCACGAGTCTGCATGGACGTTCTGAAATCCTGCGCTGGATCACTGCATTTGCCGGGAAGTCGCCCGCGTTCCGCGTCGTCATAGACATGCAGCACACCCTGAGCTGGCCGCTAAGGCTCGATTGAGAGACGGGCCGGTGCCAGCTGCCAGCCTGACCGAGCACCGGCCGTCGACAGCGAAACCCACCAACGCCGCCTTCGCTGTCTCATTGAGGCGCCATTGTCCTCGGAGAACCGCTATGCACCACATGTCCACCGAAATGCAGGCCTGCATCGAGGAATGCCTGCGCTGCCACAGCACCTGCCTGAGCATGGCCATGAACCATTGCTTAGAGGTCGGCGGCCAACATGTCGAACCGGCCCACTTTAAGCTCATGATGGCATGCGCCGAGATTTGCCAGACCTCGGCGAACATGATGCTGATCGGCACCCACCATCATAAGCATACCTGCCGTGAGTGTGCAGAGATCTGCGAGGAGTGCGCGGCGAGCTGCGACGCCGTGGGGGGTATGGAGGCATGCGCTGTTGATTTGCACTGAGAGCTGACCCTGTAGGAGCCGAAGTTTTCGCCGAGAAATGACCCGTGTCTGTTCACCTCCCCGGCCGGATGGTCGGGGTTATCGGAGTGATCGACATGGAGTTGTTGAGCG
>NZ_BDLP01000686.1:0-1108 GCF_001950415.1 Roseomonas sp. TAS13 | reverse complement strand
TCGCTGACGGCGGCGATCACGAAGGTGCTGGCGAAGTCTGGTGGGGCGTCGTTCACGGCGTACGACCAGATCGACAAGGCGCCGGAGGAGCGTGCGCGCGGGATCACGATCTCGACGGCGCATGTGGAGTACGAGACGGCGAACCGGCACTACGCGCACGTGGACTGCCCTGGCCACGCCGACTACGTGAAGAACATGATCACGGGTGCGGCGCAGATGGACGGCGCGATCCTGGTGGTGTCGGCGGCGGACGGTCCGATGCCGCAGACGCGCGAGCACATCCTGCTGGCGCGCCAGGTGGGCGTTCCGGCGCTGGTGGTGTTCCTGAACAAGATGGACCTGGCGGACCCCGACCTGGTGGAGCTGGTGGAGATGGAGGTGCGCGAGCTGCTGTCCTCCTACCAGTTCCCGGGCGACGACATTCCCATCGTGAAGGGCTCTGCGGTGGCGGCGCTGGAGGACAAGACGCCCGAGATCGGCGAGCAGGCGATCCTGCAGCTGATGGCGGAGGTGGACCGCTACATCCCGCAGCCGGAGCGTCCGAAGGACCTGCCGTTCCTGATGCCGATCGAGGACGTGTTCTCGATCTCGGGCCGCGGCACGGTGGTGACGGGGCGCGTGGAGCGTGGCATCGTGAAGGTGGGCGAGGAAGTCGAGATCGTGGGCCTGAAGGACACGGTCAAGACGACGGTGACGGGCGTGGAGATGTTCCGCAAGCTGCTGGACAGCGGCGAGGCGGGGGACAACATCGGCGCGCTGCTGCGCGGCACGAAGCGTGAGGACGTGGAGCGCGGGCAGGTGCTGGCCAAGCCGGGCTCGATCACGCCGCACACGCGCTTCAAGGCCGAGGCCTACATCCTGACCAAGGAAGAGGGCGGCCGGCACACGCCGTTCTTCACGAACTACCGTCCGCAGTTCTACTTCCGCACGACCGACGTGACGGGCGTGGTGAAGCTGCCGGAAGGCGTGGAGATGGTGATGCCGGGCGACAACGTGGCGATGGATGTCGAGCTGATCGCGCCGATCGCCATGGACCAGGGCCTGCGCTTCGCCATCCGCGAGGGCGGCCGCACCGTCGGCGCCGGCGTCGTCGCCTCCATCGAGAAGT
>NZ_BDLP01000685.1:0-1116 GCF_001950415.1 Roseomonas sp. TAS13 | reverse complement strand
GGAGCTGTGCGTAGATGTGATCAAGAGACAGGCGAAGCCCCGGCCCCGGCCGGCGCCGATCCCCGCGTGCGGGTGATCGCCTACAACCCGCAACAGGTGGTCAAGCTCTATGCCGTCCCCGGCGCCACCCTGACCATCCAGCTCGCGCCCGGTGAGACGGTCGCCGGCCTGCCAGTGTCGGATCAATCCCTGTTGGACACGCCCGAGCCCGCCGGCCCCGGTAACGGCCCGATTGCCCTGGCCGGCGGCCCCGTCACTCCCTCCGAGCGGGCCGGCGCCGGCCGCGGTGCCTCGACGGATCGGAACCTCTTCACCGCTGTCCGCGGCAACTTCGTGATGCTCAAGCCCCTGCGGGACCTCGACCCGCAGCCGCTCTTCATCATCGGCCGCAGCACCGACCCCACCACGGGCAAGGAGGTGATGCGCGCCTATACCTTCGAGCTGTCCACGCGAGAGGGGCCACTGACCGCGGACGCCCCGGATACCTACTACCTCGTGCGCTTCACCTACCCCGCTGAGGAACGCGCCGCCGCGGCGGCTGCGGCGGCAGCTCGTCGGCAGGCGGCCAACGCCGCGGCCGAGACGCGCCGCCGCGAGCTGGCCGACCGGCAGGCGCGTGAGCGCCTAGTGCTGGCCAGCACGAACGCCGCCACGCCCGGCGTCCTGAACTGGAACTACGACGGCCAGGGCGACCGTGACCTGGCCCCGGCCGAGGTGTGGGACGACGGGCAATCCACCTTCCTGCGCTTCCCCGGCAATCGTCGCGTGCCGGCCATCTTCTCCGTCCTCGCGGACGGACGCGAGGCGGCCGTGAACTACTCGGCCAACACCTCGGGCCTCATCACCATCCACCAGACCAACGGCACCTTCCGCCTGCGGGACGGCGGCCTGGTGCTGTGCATCCTCAACCGGGCCTTCGATGCCACCGGGCGCAACCCCGGCACCGGCACCACCAGCCCCGATGTGGTGCGGGAGATCAGACAGTGAGCGACGCAACGGCCACCAGGGGCGCCGCCGCCTCCAACGATCCTGTCTCGCCCGTGGCCGGCGGCCGGCGCCTGCTGACCGGCCGGGAGAAGGTGCTGATCGGCGTCGGCATCTTCGCGGCCTGCGGCC
>NZ_BDLP01000684.1:0-1139 GCF_001950415.1 Roseomonas sp. TAS13 | reverse complement strand
GCGCTGCGCAAGGCGCCCTTCCTGGTCGTGTCGGAGAATTCCTGGCGCGCCGAGACGCTGGACATGGCGCATGTGCGTCTGCCGGCCCTGTCCTGGGGCGAGAAGGATGGCACCGTCACCAACAGCGAGCGCGTCATCAGCCGCCAGCGCCGCTTCCTGCCCCCGCCCGGCGAGGCGCGGCAGGACTGGTGGATCCTGGCCGAGGTGGCGAAGCGCCTGGGCCATGGCGGCTTCGCCTGGAACGGCCCGGCCGACATCTTCCGCGAGCACGCCACCCTGTCCGGCCTGGGCAACAAGGGCACGCGCCGCTTCGACATCTCCGCCCTCGCCGCACTGGACGACGCCGGCTACGACGCCATGCCTCCGACCCGCTGGCCCTGCCCGGCGGACGGCCCCGCCCCCGCGCGGCTGCTCGGCACGGAGGACCAGCAGGCCCACCGGCTGCGCTTCGTGGCCACCCCCTTCCGTGCGCCCGCCGAGAGCGTCACCGGGGAATTCCCGCTGCGCCTGATGACCGGGCGGCTGCGCGACCAGTGGCACACCATGACCCGCACCGGCGCCGTGCCGCGCCTGATGGCCCAGGCGCCGGAGCCGCTGCTGACCCTGAACCCCGGTGACGCACCCGCTCCGGAGGGCAGCCTGGTGCAGGTGGAAAGCCCGCACGGCAAGGCAGTGCTGCGGCTGAAGCTGGACCCGGGGATGCAGCCCGGCTGCGGCTTCGTGCCGATGCACTGGACGGCGCGCTTCGCCCCGGCGGCGCGGGTCAATGCCAGCATGGGCGGCACGCCGGACCCGGTGAGCGGCCAGCCCGAGCTGAAGCACGTCCCCTTCCGCGCCCGCCCCTTCGCGGCAGGCTGGCACGGCTTCCTGATCGCGCAGCAAAACTACGGCACCGATCTCGCCCCCTGGTGCGCCGTGTCGCCCGTCGAGGGCGGCTGGCGGCACGAGCTGGCCGGACGGGAAACCCCCGCCGAGGCCTTCGCCCGGCTCCGCGCCCTGCTGCCGGAGGGGGAATGGATGCTGCTGGAGGACACCGCCGCCGGGCTGCACCGCGCCGTGCTGCTGGATGGCGACCGCCTCGCCGCCGCCATCGCCGTGGCGCCGGAACCGACGCTGCCGCCGCGCGACTGGCTGGCCTC
>NZ_BDLP01000683.1:0-1140 GCF_001950415.1 Roseomonas sp. TAS13 | reverse complement strand
GCGCATCGAGCAGGGCGGTGGTGCGGGCCTGGCGTTCCAGCCGGGCCTGCCGCCGCGCCTCGCTTTCGGCCGGGGCCTCGGCGCCCGGCTCGGCGAAGGCGCGTGCCGTGGCGGCGCGGAGCCCGGCGAGACCGGGAGCGGGGCGGGGACCGCGCAGCGCGTGGCGCTCCAGGTCGCGCAGCGCGCGCAGCCAGTCGGCCCGCGCCATGCCGCCGGCGCAGGAGGGGTGCTTCAGGCAGGCGAGCAGGGCGACGGGGGAGAATTCCTCCGCCACCATGCGCGCGATCAGGCGCAGGAAGGCGCCGGTCGGGGTCTGGGCCAGGGGCTGGCCGGCGGAATCATCGGCCAGCACGCCATGGCGGGCGAGCTCCACGCAGACACGGCGGGCGAGGTCGCGGTCCGGCGTCACCAGGGCGGCGCGGCTGCCGGGGGTTTCCAGCGCCTCGCGCAGCAGCAGGGCGATGGCGGCGGCCTCGCCGGCCTCGTCCGGTGCGGTGAGGAGGGTGAGGTGGTCGAGGGCCGGGGCCCAGCGTTCCGGCGCCTTCTCCTGCCAGCAGGCGATGTCGCCGGGCGGGCGCAGGGCGCGGGCGAGCAGGGTGCCGCGCGCCTCCCCGGCCGGGTCGGGCGGCAGGCCGTGGGGCCCCGGGGAAGGCCAGGGCCTCAGGTCGCCCGGCGTGGCGCCCATGGCCTGGAGCAGCCGCACCTGTCCGCAGAGGGGGTGGGTATGGCTGGCGCAGAGCTCGTCCCATGGCTGCGGGGGCAGCGGCTCGCCGGCGCCGTGCAGGACCACATGGCCGTTGGGGCAGTGCGCCAGGACCTTCAGCAGCTCGGCGGCGGCGGGGATGGTGCCGCCCAGGCCGATCCCGGCGGCGATCACCAGATCCTCCGGCGGGTTCTCCTTCCACAGCGCGGTCTGGGCGCGGATGGTGGCGACGCGGCGGGTGCCGATGTCGGAGAGGCCCTGCTTCGCCAGCCAGGCCTGCCATTCCTGGATCACGCCGTTGAGGAAGACATGGGTGATCTGCCAGTGCCGGGCCAGCCGGTCCGGCACCAGGGAGGGCAGGCGGGCGGGGTCGCAATCCTCCAGCGCCATCTCGTCCAGCAGCGTCGCCAGCTCCTGCGCCAGCCGCCAGGCCTGGT
>NZ_BDLP01000682.1:0-1141 GCF_001950415.1 Roseomonas sp. TAS13 | reverse complement strand
TATGCTGACGTCGAGACTTGTGATCAAGAGACACCCCACTGACGGCGGGGTTCACAGTGGTTTCCGGGATGATCGGGAGCCAGTGCTGGGATGCTGGTCGTGGAGACAGTGGCAAAGATCCGGCGCCTGCACCGGGTGCAGGGCAAGTCGATCAAGGCGATCTGTCGTGAGCTCGGGATTTCGCGAAAGGTGGTCCGGAAGGTTCTGCGGTCCGGGGAGACGGAATTCCGCTACAGCCGGGCGCGGCAGCCGCAGCCCAAGCTGGGGCCGTGGCAGGCCGAGCTGGAGCGCCTGCTGGAGGCGAACGAGGCGCGGCCGCGGCGCGAGCGGCTGACGCTGGTGCGGGTCTACGAGACGCTGCGTGAGCTGGGATATGAGGGCGGCTACGACGCGGTCCGGCGACATGCGCGGGGGTGGCAGGCGTCACGGGCGACGGCGGTGGCAGCAGCCTTCGTGCCGCTGAGCTTCGCGCCGGGCGAGGCATACCAGTTCGATTGGAGCCACGAGGTCGTGCTGATCGGCGGCACGACAGTGACCGTCAAAGTCGCGCATGTGAGGCTGTGCCACAGCCGGATGCTGTTCGTCCGCGCTTATCCGCGCGAGACGCAAGAGATGGTGTTTGACGCTCATGACCGGGCGTTCGCCTTCTTTCGCGGTACCTGCACGCGGGGCATCTACGACAACATGCGCACGGCGGTGGACGCGATCCTGGTGGGACGGGATCGCGCCTACAACCGGCGTTTCCTGCGCATGTGCAGCCACTACCTGGTCGAGCCGGTGGCCTGCACTCCGGCCTCGGGCTGGGAGAAAGGTCAGGTCGAGAACCAGGTCGGGCTGGTGCGGGAGCGGTTCTTTACGCCGCGGCTGCGGGTGAGGAGTTACGAGGAGCTGAACGCCCTCCTGCTGGAGCGGTGCGTGTCCCATGCCCGGGCCAATCGGCATCCGGAGCAGAGGGAGCGGACCGTCTGGGAGGCGTTCGAGGCAGAGCGGCCAAGCCTGGTGCCTTACGCTGGGCGGTTCGACGGGTTCCATGCCGTGCCTGCCGCGGTATCCAAGACCTGCCTGGTGCGGTTCGACAACAACAAGTACTCGGTGATGGCGAGCGCGGTGGGGCGGCCGGTCGAGATCCGGGCCTATGCCG
>NZ_BDLP01000681.1:0-1168 GCF_001950415.1 Roseomonas sp. TAS13 | reverse complement strand
CTATGCTGACGTCGAGACTTGTGATCAAGAGACAGGCGATGCGCCGCGCCACCGGCGCCGGGATGCGCGCCGGGCCGATGAGCGCGCCCCAGGTCGCGGCCTCGAAGCCCGGGAAGCCGCTTTCCGCCACGGTGGGCACATCCGGCAGGTTCGGCAGGCGTTGCGCGGAGGTCGTGGCCAGGACCTTCAGCTTGCCCGCCTGCACATGGCCGAGCACGGAGGGCAAGGGATCGAACATCACGTCCACCCGCCCCGCCATCAGGTCCGGATGCGCGGCGGTGGAGCCGCGATAGGGCACGTGCGTCATCTTCGCCTCGGCGCGGGCGGCGAACATCTCCGCCGCCAGGTGCACCGCGCCGCCGGTCCCGGCGAAGCTGATGCTGCCTTCCTTGCGCCGCGCCAGTTCCGCCAGCTGCTGCGGGGTGCTGGCGGGGAAGTCGGGCGCGGCGACCAGCAGCAGCGGCACGCTGTAGACCACGGTCAGCGCGGTCAGGTCCTTCAGCGTGTCGAAGGGCGTGGTGTAGAGCGGCACGTTGACGGCGTGGTTCACCGAGATCATCGCCAGCGTGTGCCCGTCCGGCGGCGCCTTCGCCACCACGTCCGTGCCGATGATCCCGTTGGCCCCGGCACGGTTCTCCACCACCACGGGCTGGCCCCACTGCTTCGACAGCGGCTCCGCCAGCAGCCGCGCGGCGATGTCGGCGGAACCGCCGGGGGTATAGGGCACGATCACCCGCACGGCATGGGACGGGAAGCTCTCGGCCTGCGCCCCCGCCCGCCGCGGGGCCAGGAAAGGTGCGGCCAGCAGCGGCGTGTGCAGCAGGGTGCGGCGACGGATGGACATGTTTCTCTTCCCCAGCCCGGTTTTCCGGCATTGTCGTGCGGCTGCCCCGGTCTGTCCGGGAAAGGCCGTGGACGGAATCCTGCCCCGGATGGATAGCCGGAACAAGCCGGGGTGCCCGCGCCTTCAGCGCGCCGTGACGCCGCCCGCCGCCGGCAGCAGCCCCGCCGCCAGGATCTCCGCCGCCACCCGCCCGCTCTCGTCCAGGGGTGCGCGTGCGAAGGGCTCCGGGAAGGCGTCGAAGGGGCGCGCCTGCCCCGCCCCGTAGAGGCTCTGGTGCAGGGCCGCGTGGCGCGGCGCCGCCAAGGGATCGAGGCCCGGCATGGC
>NZ_BDLP01000680.1:0-1176 GCF_001950415.1 Roseomonas sp. TAS13 | reverse complement strand
GCGAGTTCCAGCATCGAGGGCGCGCCGAGCAGCACATGCGCCGCCGTTTCCCAGGCCCGCAGCGCCACCGCCTCGCCCAGCGCGATCCCGGCCTCCGCCGCCAGGGCGAAGCCCTCGGCCACGGTGTTCGCCGCGGCGATGCGCGCCGCCACGGGTTCCGGCACGCCGCCTTCCCGCGCCAGGGCGGCCAGCGCGCCCAGATCGGCCGAGCCGCGTTTGGAATGCAGGTCGAGGCGACCCTGGGCGAGCTTGGTCATCTTCGCCAGGCCGCCCGCCACGGTGACGCGCGGCACCGGATGCGCGCGCAGGTATTTCAGCATCCCGCCGGCGAAGTCGCCCATGTCGATCAGCGCCTGTTCCGGCAACCCGTGCAGCCGCTGGACGGCTTCCTCGGAGGTGCTGCCGGTGGCGCCGGCGACGTGGTCCAGCCCCATGGCCCGCGCCACGTCGATGCCGCGATGGATGGAGTGAATCCAGGCCGAGCAGGAATAGGGCACCACCACCCCGGTCGTGCCCAGGATGGAGATGCCGCCCAGGATGCCCAGGCGCGGGTTCAGCGTCCGCTGCGCCAGCGCCTCGCCGCCCGGGACGGAGATCTCCACCTCCAGGTCCGGCCCGGCGCCCAGTTCCGCCAGCGCCTCGGCGATCATGCGGCGCGGCACGGGGTTGATGGCGGGCTCGCCCACCGGCAGCGGCAGGCCCGGCCGCGTCACCGTGCCGACCCCTGGCCCGGCGCGGAAGCGCAGCCCGCTTCCCGCCTCCCCCCGCCGCACCGTGGCGCGCACCAGCGCCCCATGCGTCACGTCCGGATCGTCGCCCGCATCCTTGACCACGCCCGCCGAGGCCCAGCCCTCCCCCAGCCGCTGCTCCGCGAGCGCGAAGCCGGGTTCCTCCCCGCGCGGCAGGCGGATGGTCACGGGATCGGGGAAATGGCCGGTCAGCAGACCCGCGCAGGCCGCCTTCGCCGCCGCCGTGGCACAGGCCCCCGTGGTCCAGCCCCGGCGCAAGGGACGCTCCGTCTGCACGCCGCCCAGCATAGGCCCGGCGCCGGGGCCTGTCATGGCGGTGGGCCCTTCGTGGTTCGGGCCGGGGCCAGAGGGGCCCTGCCCCTCTGGACACCCCGCCAAGGGACGCTGTCTCTTGATCACATCTACGCACAGCTCCACCGTAAGGCGA
>NZ_BDLP01000679.1:0-1179 GCF_001950415.1 Roseomonas sp. TAS13 | reverse complement strand
GCGGCCGCCAGCCGCGCGGCGAGCGGCACGAGGAAGGCCGTGACTGCGAAGGCCGGAGGCCGCGGGGCGGGTACGACGGCCAGGGGAGCGGCGGCGAAGACGGCCGCGAAGTCCGGTTCGGCCCGGTCCGGAGCCGTGACATCCGGTGCGCGGAAGCCGACGCCGAAGGCCGCGGCCCGGAAGACTGCGGCCACGAAGCCCGCTGCCGCGAAGGCGGCACCGAAGGCGGCAACCCGGAAGACCGCAGCTTCGAGGAGCACGGCCGCGAAGGCGACCTCGCGCAAGACGACAGCCTCGAAGGCTGCGGCCTCGAAGACCGCGACCACGAAGACCGCGGCCACGAAGACGAGGACCCCGAAGACGGGGAGCCCGAAAGCCGGGACGGGTGCCGGCAGGACCGGTACTGCCAGGGCCGCCGGCACCGGTGCGACGCGTGCCGGGGGGCGGGGCGCTGTCTCCGGTGCCGCGCCGCGCCGCGCCACCGGCAGCCGGGGCGGCGGCACGGCGGGCCGGAAGCGCTGACAGCAAAACGCCGCCGGCGAGGTGCCGGCGGCGTGCAGGGCTTGGGGGAGGCGGGCTGCGTGCCGGCCTTCCCCCCGGTCGAGCCCGGCGGGCGGGGCCGGGCGCGGGGCGCTCAGCTTTCCTCGTCGCTCTCGCTCTCGACGCCGATCTCCTCGCCGAGATCCTCGTCCGCGTCCTCCAGGTCCTCGGCATCTTCCAGACCGGCGTCGGTATCGGCGTCCTCGAGCTCCGTGTCGTCCGTCTCGGCCTCCGTTCCCGGCGTCACCGCGCGCTTACGCAGCTTGTCCTCGACGGGGGCGGCCGGGCGGCGCAGGCGCGGCTGTTCGGCCGGCTGCTCGGTGCCGCATTTCGGGCAGACGGCGGGCGTGCGGGTGAGGTCGTAGAACTTCGTGCCGCAGGCCACGCAAACGCGTTTGGTGCCCAGTTCGGGTTTGACCATGGATGGAGTCGTCCTGGCTTTGACCGACGTCCGCTCAGGCCCCGCGCTTGCCGCGGAGCCTTGGGGGCCGGGCTTCAATGAGGGCGCGCGATTGCCACGCACCCCCTCGCGTGTCAAACGCGCAATCCATGCGGGACACCTGCCAGATGTTCGGGCCGCTGCGCGCGGCCGCCCCGGGCCGGGGCCTCGCGGGCGAGATCCGCGTGCCCGGCGACGGC
>NZ_BDLP01000678.1:0-1180 GCF_001950415.1 Roseomonas sp. TAS13 | reverse complement strand
GGCGCCGAGCCCCTGACCGTGCCCCTGACGCTTTCCGGCAGCAACCCGCGGCAGCAGCGCGGCACCGCCCAGCCCGATCTCAGCGCCCATCCCTGGGCGGGGCTGCCGGTGCAGCTCCGGCTGGTGGCGCGCGACGGTGCCGGCCAGGAGGGCCGGTCGGAGGAGATGACGCTCATCCTGCCGGAGCGTCCCTTCACCCATCCGGTGGCGAAGCTGCTGATCCAGTTCCGCCGGATGCTTTCCCTGTCGCCGCAGGTCCGCGCGCCCGTCGTGGCCGGGCTGGGGGGCGTGCTGTCCGCGCCCGAGGCCTTCGACGACGACACCACCATCTTCCTGGCACTGAGCGCCGCCCGCAGCCGCCTGATCCGGGACCGTCGCCCCGGGGCGGTGGACGAGACCCAGGCCATCCTCTGGGACACCGCTCTGGCGCTGGAGGAGGGGCGGACCGACCGCACCGCCCGCGCGCTGGCGGAGGCGCGCAAGGCCCTGGAGGAAGCCCTGCAGCAGCGCGACCCGGACCAGGGCGAGGCGGAGCGCCGGGCCGAGATCGAGAAGCGCGTCCAGGAGCTGCGCGAGGCGATCGACCGGCACCTCCAGGCCCTGGCCGAGAAGCTGAGCCGCGAGAATGGCGAGGCCGTGCCGCGCGAGGAAGCCCGCCGCCTGGACAACCGCGAGCTCGACCGTCGCACCCGGCGCATGCAGGACGCCGCCCGCCAGGGGCGCGAGGAGGATGCGCGGCGCGAGCTGGCGGAGATGGAGGAGATGCTCAAGGCGCTGGAGGAAGGCCGCGTCGCCCGCGCCGACCGGGAGCAGCAGCGTCAGCAGAACCGCCAGCGCGGCCAGGGCCAGATGAGCGTGATGCAGGACATGGTGCGGCGGCAGGCGGAGCTGCTGGACCGCGCCCATCGCCGGGAACAGGAAAGCGAGGCGGAGGAAGGCCAGGACCGCCCGTTCGGCCCGAATCCCCTGAACCCGATGAGCCGGGCCCGGCCCCCCGGCCCGCAGCAGCGCCAGGGCAGCCGCGACCCTGCCGGCCAGAACCCGCAGGGCCAGAACCCGCAGGGCCAGAACCCGCAGGGCCAGAACCAGGCCAGCCGTGATGGCCAGCAGCCTGGCGAGGCCGAGGCGCAGCGCGACGGACGCACCCAGCGGGCCCTGCGCCGCGCCCTGGGCGAGCTGA
>NZ_BDLP01000677.1:0-1187 GCF_001950415.1 Roseomonas sp. TAS13 | reverse complement strand
CAAGAGACAGCGGACATGGCCGCCGATCCCGCGGAAGCCCCCGGATCACCCCCCGGATCACCCCCCGGGACAGGTCAGTAGCGGCGCAGCAGCCCGACCAGCGTGCCCTGGACCTTCACCCGGTCAGGGCCGAAGATCCGGGTCTCGTAGGTGGCGTTGGCGGGCTCCAGGGCGATGGAATTGCCCTTGCGGCGGAGGCGCTTCAGCGTGACCTCGGCATCGTCCACCAGCGCCACGACGATGGTGCCGTTCTCGGCCGTCTCGCCCCGGCGGATGATCACCGTGTCGTTGTCGAGGATTCCGGCCTCGACCATCGAATCCCCAGAAACCTCCAGCGCATAGTGCTCGCCGCCCGTGAGCAGCGAGGCCGGAACCTCCACGCTGCCGCCGGTGTCGCGCAGCGCCTCGATCGGCTGGCCGGCGGCGATGCGGCCATAGAGCGGAAGCTGCACGGTGCTGTGCTCGGCCGGGGAGGGCACCCCCGCCAGGTTCGGCGCGAAGTTGCCGCGGATGACGTTGGAAGCCCCCCCGGGAGACCCGGCGGCACCTGCCGCCGCCCGGGACGGCGCCTTGCCCGGGGCGAGACTGTCCGGCAGCCGCACCACCTCCAGCGCCCGGGCCCGGTGTGCGCGTCGCTTGAGGAAGCCGCGTTCCTCCAGTGCCGTGATCAGGCGGTGGATGCCGGACTTCGAGCGCAGGTTGAGGGCCTCCTTCATCTCCTCGAAGGAGGGCGAGAAGCCGGTCTGGCGCAGGTGCCGGTCGATGAAGACGAGAAGCTCGTGCTGCTTCCGCGTTAGCATGGCGCATCTCCCAACCGGGCGGCGAACAAAGAGGAAACGTTATCTGCTTGTTCTAGATAAGTTCCTGGCTTGTCGTCAAGTTTATCCCCGGATTCCACAGGTGTTCCGCCATCACGGAAGGGTCAGGGAGGCGCCGGATCAGACCCCGAGCGCCGCGAGGTCGATGATTTCCACCGTTTCGCCCGCCGTCAGGGCGGGGGCGTGCGGGGCCCGCAACACCAGCGCATCGGCGCGGGCCAGGGTCTTGAGCATTGAGCTGTCCTGCGCCGCGAAGGGCGTGGCGACGGGCAGGTCCGCGCCCGTGGCCTCCAGGCTCGCGCGGAGGTAGTCCTCCCGTCGGTCGTTCTCCGGCAGGCCGCGCCCGAGCCGGGCCAGCCGGGTCGGGGC
>NZ_BDLP01000676.1:0-1194 GCF_001950415.1 Roseomonas sp. TAS13 | reverse complement strand
CCGAGACCGCCGGGCTCGACCCGATGCGGGTGGTGGGGCTGGTGACGGCGGCGGGCGGGCCCACGGCGCATACCGCCATCCTGGCGCGCGCCCTGGGCATCCCGGCCATCGTCGCCGCCGGGCCATCGGTGATGGCGCTGCCGGACGGCACGCCGGTGATCGTGGATGGCGACCGCGGTCTGCTGCGCCCCGATCCGGATGCGGCGCAGCTCGCCACGGCGGAGAAGGCCATCGCCAGCGGCCGCGACCGTGCCGCCGCCGCCAAGGCCGCCGCCTTCCGCCCCGCCGTGACGCGGGACGGGCACCGGGTCGAGGTCGCGGCCAATTGCCGCAAGCCGGAGGAGGCGGTGGAGGCCGTGGCCGCCGGGGCGGAGGGGACGGGGCTGGTGCGTTCCGAGTTCCTGTTCGACGACCGCGCCGAGCCGCCGACCGAGGACGAGCAGTTCGAGATCTACCGCAAGCTGGCCGAGGGCTTCGGCGGGCTGCCGGTGGTGCTGCGGACGCTGGATGCGGGCGGCGACAAGCCGCTGCGCTTCGTGCGCCATCCGGCCGAGGCCAATCCCTTCCTCGGCCTGCGGGGGCTGCGCCTCTGTCTCGCCAATCCGGAGCTGTTCCGGCCGCAGATCCGCGCCGCGCTGCGGGCGGCGAAGCATGGCGACATCCGCATCATGCTGCCGATGGTGGACGGGCTCGCCGACCTGCGCGCCGCCAAAGCGCTGATCGAGGAGGAGCGCCGCGCCCTGGTCGCCCCGCCGGTCGAGGTGGGCATCATGGTCGAGGTCCCCGCCGCCGCGGTGATGGCCGACCAGCTCGCGGCCGAGGCGG
This sequence comes from Roseomonas sp. TAS13, assembly GCF_001950415.1. Classification (NCBI taxonomy): domain Bacteria; kingdom Pseudomonadati; phylum Pseudomonadota; class Alphaproteobacteria; order Acetobacterales; family Roseomonadaceae; genus Roseomonas; species Roseomonas sp. TAS13. The sequence continues at coordinate 369 of NZ_BDLP01000676.1, read as the reverse complement.
ATTTCTTCTCCATCGGCACCAACGACCTGACCCAGTACACGCTGGCGGTGGACCGGCTGCACCCGACGCTGGGCGCGCGCTCGGACGCGCTGGACCCGGCGGTGCTGCGGCTGATCGACATGACGGTGAAGGCCGCCCATGCCCGGGGCCGCTGGGTCGGCGTCTGCGGCAACATGGCGGCCGATCCGGTGGCGGCGCCGATCCTGGTGGGCCTCGGGGTGGACGAGCTGTCGGTCTCCATCCCCAACGTGGCGGCGCTGAAGGCGCAGATCCGCGGCCTGAGCCGCAACGAGGCCGAGCGCCTGGCGCGCACTGCGCTGAACTGCGCCACCGCCGCCGAGGTCCGGGCCCTGCCCGTGGCGCGGGAGA
>NZ_BDLP01000675.1:0-1196 GCF_001950415.1 Roseomonas sp. TAS13 | reverse complement strand
GGCCGGGGCGGGGCAAGGGCGCCGCGCAGCGGCGGGAGGCGTGAGCCGACGCACCCTTGCCGCGCTCAGGCCGAGGGTGGCAGGGCCTCCCCTGCCCCCTCGCTCCTCTCCCTTCCTTCCTCTCGAAGAGGTCTCCCTACAGGGTGGCCGACACCTCCTTCCCCGTCGCGCTGACGATGCGGATCGTGCTGCCTTCCGGGGATTGGGTGATCTGCAGCTCGATGCGCCCAGTGCCCAGGGTGCGCAGCACCCAGCGGGCATCCCGGAGGGCGTCGACGATCCGCGCCGCCACGGCCGCATCACTGTCCAGCAGCAGCCCGCGAGCCGTGTCGAGGGCATCCGCCGTATAGCATTCCAGCTGCCGGTCGTAGCTGTCGGTATCGGCATCGTCGCTGTGGGCGAAGAAGCCCTCGACCAGGGCATCGGCCAGGTCACCGGGAGCGGTGTCCCGCGCCACAACGAAGCCCGGGAACGCATCGCCGAAGGCTTCGGAGCTGAAGAAGAAGGGAACCACCGCCTCGTGCAGCAGGCTCGGCACGCCGGGTGAATGGCCTCCGTTCTGCACCAGGAGGCGCGCACGCACCGCCTCGACCACGCGGCGATCGTCCTCGAACGACGCGGGAGGGCCGCCTGAAACCGGCTGTGCCAGCTCCTCCGTCACACCGTCCGCACCGACGGCGACCGCCGACACCTCCCGCACCACGCGCTGCGCGTCATAGGCGGGATAGCCGGCGAAACGGGGATTGGCCTCCACCACACGGGCACCGTCCTGCCAGCCCAGCAGCAGGCGGTGCAGGTTGGCCTGGTCGCAGGCTTCTCCCCACCTGACGCCGTCGACCAGTAGCAATTCGGTTCCATCCGTGCCGAGCACCACGGGCGCCTCCACGCGATCCAGACGGCTCCGCGTCTCGTCGGTGACCATCCGCCAGAGAGACAGTGCGATCTCCACGGGTGGCAGGATGATCCCCAGCCGCTCGGCCCGCTTCGCGTCGGCGAAGGCCAGCGCGTGCTTCGGTTGCCGGGCAACCGCCTCCAGCAGAGCCGCCGGTCCGCCCGCGCCCGCATGGCGCGGAAGAAGTCGTTGTCGATCGGCTCGTTGCGCGCAGGCAGCACCAGGCGCAGGTCCGGCGCCGACATCACGTCCACGAACACGCTCCGGGTGGGTCCCCCGACCTCGGCAAGGGCGACCGCCGTGC
>NZ_BDLP01000674.1:0-1196 GCF_001950415.1 Roseomonas sp. TAS13 | reverse complement strand
GCTCGGGGAAGCCGTCGCGCTCGGCGGGGCGGGGGGCGCCTGCCAGGGCTTCGGCGGGGGCGCGGCCGCGCGGGGGACGGAAGCTTCCTTCCGCGGGGAAACGGGCCTCCGCGCGGACTTCCGGGGCGTGGTCCGGGCGGGGCTGGCGCGGGTTCCGGCGGGGGTCCTTGCGGAGATCCTTGCCCAGGGCGGGGCGCGTCTCGCCGCCGGCCTCGGCCGGGAAGGGGCGCTGGCCGCGGCCCTCGGGATGCACCGGGCCGCGCGCCGCCGGCTTTCCCGGGAACCTCGTGGAGGACTTCGCCGGGGCGTGGCCGGCGGGCTTGCCGGTGGGTGTTCCGGCGGACTTCACAGGCGCCTTGCCGGCCGCCCTTCCGGCGGTGCCGGCGAATTTCGCGGAAGGCTTCCCGGAGGGGGCCCCATGGGCGGACGCCCCGGAAGGCTGCCCGGGAGTGCGGGGACGGGACGGGCTTTTGGGCGAGCCGGGACGGCGGGGCTTGGGCATGTTCCGGCATCCAGCAAATCGCGCCCCGCTTCACAAGGGCTTTGCGCGCGGGCCAGCCGGCGGCGGAGCGGCGGGAGCCATGTCCGGGTACGGGTTCGGGCGCATGGCCGGGTGCGTGCCCGGCCGGGCGGCGGATTCTTCCGGCGGGGGCAATTGACAGCCTGCCCGGGAACGCGATACCTCGGCGCCGCTCCCGCTGGGTCGGCCATGCGGAGGGGTGCCCGAGTGGCTAAAGGGGACGGACTGTAAATCCGTTGGCTAGCGCCTACGTTGGTTCGAATCCAACCCCCTCCATATTCACCCCGGTACATGCGGGGCGCGGGTGTAGCTCAATGGTAGAGCCCCAGCCTTCCAAGCTGGTTGTGCGGGTTCGATTCCCGTCACCCGCTCCATCTTCCCGTCACCTTTCAATCATGCAACTGCTGTCGGCTTTTCCGGGACCGGTTCTCACGCGACACGGGGCCCGGGACGACAGGCACGAGGACAGACATGGCGAAGGCGAAGTTCGAGCGGAACAAGCCGCACTGCAACATCGGCACGATCGGGCACGTTGACCACGGCAAGACGTCGCTGACGGCGGCGATCACGAAGGTGCTGGCGAAGTCTGGTGGGGCGTCGTTCACGGCGTACGACCAGATCGACAAGGCGCCGGAGGAGCGTGCGCGCGGGATCACGATCTCGACGGCGCATGTGG
>NZ_BDLP01000673.1:0-1205 GCF_001950415.1 Roseomonas sp. TAS13 | reverse complement strand
GCAGGTGGGGCAGGGGCATGGGGCGGGGGCCTCGCGCGACGCACCGGCCGCGTGGGACCAGACCCGGAGGCATGGCGACGCGGCATTCCCGGCCGCGTCCGGGATGGGGCGGCCGGGAATTCCAGTGCAGGGATGGGCTGGGGTGGGCCATCGGGCGCGGTTCGCCCGCTGGCCTTGACTTTCTAGGATAAAAATCCTATCAAGTCAAGGAAATCGCCCATTGATGAATCCGCGCCGCTTCAGCCGCCGCGCGGATGCGCCTTGCGCCAGGTCTCCAGCAGGCCCGCCGCATCCACCGCGGCATAGCGCTGGGTGGTGGACAGGCTGGCATGGCCCAGCAGCTCCTGGATCACGCGCAGGTCGGCACCGCCGCCCAGCAGATGGGTGGCGAAGGAATGGCGCAAGGCATGCGGGGTGGCGTGTTCCGGCAGGCCGGCGAGGCGCCGGTGGTTCTGGATCAGCTTGCGGGCCAGGGCATCGTGCAGGCGCCCGCCCCGGGCCCCGATGAAGAGCGGGTCCTCCGGCCGGGCGCCGGGGCGATGGCGGAGGGACTCTGCGATGGCCGCAGCCACGGCGGGGAGGACAGGGACGAGCCGCTCCTTGTCGCCCTTGCCGCGGATGCGGAGCGTGCCGCCCGGCTGCGGCGCGTCGCGGACATCGAGGGACAGCGCCTCGGAGATGCGGAGCCCGGCGCCGTAGAGCAGCGTGAAGAGGGCGTTGTCGCGGGCGGATAGGGCGGGGTCGTCCTGGCCCTGGCCGATTTCCGCCGCCACGCCGCGCGCCTGGGCGGCGGTGAGGGCCTTGGGGATGGGGGGCTTGAGCCGTGGGCCGCGCAGCCCGGCCAGCATGTCCAGCGGCAAGCCGTGGCGGCGGGCCAGCCAGCGCAGAAAGGCCCGCACGGCGGCGAGCTGGCGGGCACGGGTGGCATTGCCGGCGCCGTCCTCCTGCCGCCGGGCGAGGAAGGCGCGGAGATCGGCGGGGCGGAGCGCGGCCAGGGCGGCGAGGTCGGGCTCGCCGCCCAGGTGATGGGTCAGGAAGCCCAGGAAATCCGCCAGGTCGCGGCCATAGGCGGTGATCGTGTGGCGACTGGAAAGGCGCTCCCCGGCGAGCCAGTCGAGAAAGGCGGCGCGGGCGGCGATGGCGCCAAGGGCGGCGGATTCCGGTGGCATGGCCTGTCTCTTGATCACAAGTCTCGACGTCAGCAT
>NZ_BDLP01000672.1:0-1222 GCF_001950415.1 Roseomonas sp. TAS13 | reverse complement strand
CGGTTCGACGGGTTCCATGCCGTGCCTGCCGCGGTATCCAAGACCTGCCTGGTGCGGTTCGACAACAACAAGTACTCGGTGATGGCGAGCGCGGTGGGGCGGCCGGTCGAGATCCGGGCCTATGCCGAGCGGATCGAGTTGCGCCAGGACGGCCGGGTGGTGGGCGAGCACCGGCGCGTGTTCGGCCGGGACCAGACGGTGTTCGACCCCTGGCACTACGTGCCCGTGCTGGCGCGCAAACCTGGAGCGCTGCGCAACGGGGCACCGTTCAAGGACTGGCTGCTCCCCAGTGCACTGGAACGGGTCCGCCGCAAGCTGGCCACAGCCACCGATGGCGACCGGCAGATGGTGGAGATCCTGACCAGGGTGTTGGACGACGGTCTGGCTGCGGTTGAGGCCGCTTGCAGCGAGGCGCTGCGTGAGGGCGTCCACTCGGCCGATGTCATCCTCAACATCCTCGCCCGCCAGCGCGAGCCACCGCCACCGGTGACCATCCTGACCCCGGAGGCGCTCCGGCTGCGGCATGCGCCCCTGGCCGACTGCAGCCGCTACGACAGCCTGAGGAGAGGACCCTGATGGAACGCACCGCTATCCTCGCCACCATGGGCGAGCTGAAGCTCTACGGCATGCGCGCGGCGTTTGACGCCATCATCACGACCGCCGTCAAACGCCAGCATGAGCCACAGCAGGTTATCGGCGACTTTGTCTCGGCCGAGATCGCCGAGAAGCAGGCGCGCTCGATCAAGTATCAGATCACCACCGCCAAGCTGCCGCTGGCCAAGGACGTGGACGAGTTCGGGTTCGACGGTACCCCGGTTAACGAGGCTCTGGTCCGTGATCTCGCGGGTGGCGGGTTCCTGGCCCAGCAGCGCAACGTGGTGCTCGTCGGTGGCACCGGCACGGGCAAAACCCATTTGGCTATCGCCATTGCCCGGGCCTGCATCCGCGATGGAGCGCGCGGACGGTTCTACAACGTGGTTGACCTGGTGAACCGCCTCGAGGCCGAGACCCGGGCCGGACGACAAGGGCGCATCGCCGATCATCTCTGCCGCCTGGATTTCGTTGTCCTCGACGAGCTCGGCTATCTGCCATTCGCCCAGTCCGGCGGCCAGTTGCTGTTCCACCTTGTCAGCCGTCTCTACGAGCAGACCTCGGTCATCGTCACCACCAACCTCGCTTTTGGTGAATGGCCCAGCGTCTTTGGGGACGCCAAGATGACCAC
>NZ_BDLP01000671.1:0-1224 GCF_001950415.1 Roseomonas sp. TAS13 | reverse complement strand
ACCTCTCTATGCTGACGTCGAGACTTGTGATCAAGAGACAGGCCCCGGCCTGGGCGCCGATCGCAGGCCGGAGGCACGGCGGATCTTCCTCGGCGGGCGCTGGCAGGAGGCCGCGGTGCACCAGCGCGAGCAGGTCGCCGCCCCGGTCGAAGGGCCTGCGCTGATCGAGGAGGAATACACCACCGCCTTCATCGCCCCCGGCTGGCGCTGCGCGCCCGGGCCGGACGGGACGCTGATCGCGCGGAAGCAGGAGGCGTGACGGTCATGCTCGGTCCTGTCGAACTGGAGGTCCTGCGCAACGGCCTGACCGCCGCCGCCGCCGAGATGGACGTGACGGTCTGGCGCACCAGCCGCTCCACCGTGGTGCGGGAACTGCTGGACTATTCCACCGCCGTCTTCGACCGCGACGGCTACAACGTCGCGCAATCCGCCCGCATCCCGCAGCACCTGAACTCGATGAGCGCCGGGCTGCTGACCGTGGTGCGCGACCACCTGCCGCTGGCACAGTGGGAGGAAGGCGATGTCGTCATCACCAACGATCCCTATTGCGGCGGCCAGCACATTCCCGACATCCTGGCCTTCCGCCCGGTCTTCGCGGAGGGGGAGCGCATCGCCATCGTCGGCACGCTCTGCCACCATCTCGACATGGGCGGCATGGCGGCGGGCTCCTATGCCGCGACCGCGACCGAGATCTTCCAGGAAGGGCTGCGCCTGCCGCCGCTGAAGCTTTGCCGGCGCGGCGTGCTGAACGCCGACCTGCTGGCGGTGATGCGGCAGAACGTGCGCCAGCCGGAGATCCTCTGGGGCGACCTCCAGGCGCAGATCGCCTCGCTCGCCGTGGGCGAGGGCAACCTGCGCAAGCTGGCCGCGCGCTTCGGCGCCGCGGCGGTGGTCGCGGGCTGCGCGCAGATCCTGGACGGGTCCGAGCGCGCCATGCGGGCGATGATCGGCCGCATCCCGGATGGGCACTACGCATTCGAGGATTTCCTCGACGACGACGGCATCACTGACGCGCCCATCCGCATCCATGCCGCCATCACCGTGCGTGGCGAGGAGATGTCGGTCGATCTTTCCGGCTGCGGCCCGCAGGCGCTGGGGCCGGTGAACGCCACGCTCGCCTCGGCCCATTCCGCCGTCTCCTATGCGGTGATGGCCGTCGCCGACGAGCCGATCCCGGCCAATGCCGGATGCTACCGCCCCATCGCCGTGATCGCGCCGGAAGGC
>NZ_BDLP01000670.1:0-1230 GCF_001950415.1 Roseomonas sp. TAS13 | reverse complement strand
CCTGTCCCGTGGCGATCCCGGCCCGGGCGCGCAGCGGCTCCTGCCCCGACGGCAGGTTCGGCAGCGGCACGCGCAGCCGCCGCACCGTCTCCACGGCTTCCAGCGCGGCGCGGACGGCGCGTTCCGGGTCGTCCTCATGCGCAGCGGGGAAGCCGAAATAGGCGAGCACGCCATCGCCCAGGAACTGCGCGATGCGCCCGTCATAGCGCGCGACCGGGCCGGCGCAGGCCTCGCGGTAGCGCTGCATGATCCGCATCAGGTCCTCGGGCTCCAGCAGCTCCGCGAGGCGGGAGGAGCCGACCAGGTCGAGGAACAGCACGGAAAGCGGCCGGCGCTCGGCACCGCTGCGGGCGCCCCGGGTCCGCAGCGCCCGGCGGAGCTGCTTGCGGGCGCCGATCGGCAGGCCCAGCTCGCGCAGGTCCGCCTCGCTGAGCTCCGGCAGATCGGACAGGCTGATCCCGTGCTGGGCGAAGTCCGGCGCGTACTGGGCAAGGCCCACCGACTGCAGCCACCGGAGCACGTCATCCATGCTGAATTCCGCCCATGATCCTGCCGCAGCCTAACGGATTCAGCGTCTTGGTGAAGGCGTGTCGGCGGTCCGGGAGCGTGTCGGCGGGGCAGTGCGGCATTTCCGTGCGTTGACGAACGCCATCCCGGGGAAAAAGCGGCGGCCGATGAGCGGTGTGACCTGCCGCACAGCCCGGCGGGCCCGTGCCCGGCAGGATGTCCTCAGACGAATCAGCCATATGCCGGGCGGAGCCAGCCTGGCCGGGAGGATAGACCATGCTGGAAGGCCAAGCGTCATCCGTTCGGACGACTCCGGAGGCCGGTGCCCAGGTCAGCCGGTCCCCCCTGCTGCCGTTGGCGGCGCCGGCCGAGGATCCGGTCTCCACCGTGATCGGACTGATCTACGAGGCCGGCATGGCGCCGGAGCGCTGGCCCGAGGCGCTGGGCCGGCTGGCGGACCTGTTCGGCAGCGCCGCGGCGGCGCTGCATGTCGGCGAGACGGGGGTGCCGGCCCGGATCACCATGGCCTATGGCCTTTCCGAGGAGGCGGTGCGCGGCTATGGCGGCTGCTACAACGCGCTCGACCCGGTGACGCCGGCCGTGCTGGCCGGCGCGGCCTGGAAGGCGCCGGCGACCCTGCGGCAGATCGCGCCGGCGCTGGAGCGCACGCGCTTCTTCACCGACTGGATGCCTGTCCCTTGATCACATCTACGCACAGCTCCA
>NZ_BDLP01000669.1:0-1230 GCF_001950415.1 Roseomonas sp. TAS13 | reverse complement strand
CCCCCGCCGCAAGGGCCAGGGCCTGACGGCCCGCCGCTGCGCGGCGCCCTTGCCCCGGCGGCGCGGGGCAGCGGCGGCCTGGGAGGTGTTCGGAGAAGGACATTCCCATGGAAATCCGTCGCATCCTGTCCGGCCGGCGTCCGGCGCAGGCATCCCTGTTCCTGGCGACCGAGGCCGGCGAGCCGGTCAGTTGCACCCGCTGCAGCCGGACCTTTCCCACCGATCCCTCGACGGCGGTGGACTGCCCCGTCTGCCGTGCAGGCGAGGGCGAGCCCTGCCGGCGGGAGCCGGAGGGCGGCTTCCACCGCTCCCACTACACCCGCGCGGCGATCGCCCGCCGTCTCGGCCGCATGAGTGAATGCCCGGCCCTGTCCTGGGACGGGCTGCACGCCCTGCCGGCGCCGCGGGCTCCGCGCGGCCCGACGCCGCCCGCCACCACGAAGCTGGAAGGAAACGCCCGATGAACCCCGTGCGCCGCTTTCTCGACCTCTCCACCGTCCATCTCGCGCCGGAGGATCACGCCTGCCTGACGGCCTCGGCCCTGGCCGGGGTGCGGGGCGAGGTGTGCTGCGGCACGATGCCCTACGGATGGTTCGTCTACGCCGACGAGGACCGCCCGGACATCTCCGACACGCTCTGGGCGCTGATGATGGAGGCTCGCGCGCGAGGCTGCGACTACCTGCTGTTCGACGCCGATGCCCAGCCTCTGACCGGCTTTCCCTGCTTCGACCGGGAAGAGCCTCCGGCTTCGGCTTGGAGCACCGATGTGATCGCGGCTCCCATGATTGATCTTCCAAGGGAATAACGTATTTTACGTAAAATACGTTATTCCGGAGAAAGCCATGCGATCCTTCTCCACCTCCGAGCTGGTCCGCGATATCCGCGAGGTCACACATGCCGCGACCCGCGCTCCGGTCGCGATCACGCAGCACAGCAAGCCGCGCTTCGTGCTGATGGCGATCGAGGACTACGAGCGCCTGTCCCGCCCGGCCGATCCGCGCCGGGTCTTCGGGGCGGGCGAGGCGCCGGAGGAGGTGGCGGCCCTATTCCTGCCGGAACTGGAGCGCCTGGCCGCGCAGGCCGACGAGGATAGCCATGGCGCCTGATCCGGGACCGCAGGGAACCGTCCTGCGCTACCCCTATCTCTGGCTGTCGCAGTCCAGGGCGGGCGAGGACAGCGGCCGCAAGGAGCGGCCGGTCTGCCCTGTCTCTTGATCACAAGTCTCGACG
>NZ_BDLP01000668.1:0-1231 GCF_001950415.1 Roseomonas sp. TAS13 | reverse complement strand
CGCATCCAGGTCGGCCTCGCCGGGGACGGCCTCGTCCGGCGCCGGGCCGATCACCAGCACGATCTCGCCCCGCGGCGCATGCACGGCGTAATGCGTGGCGAGCTCGCCCAGGCTGGCCCGGCGCACCTCCTCGAAGCGCTTGGTCAGCTCCCGCGCCACCGCCGCCGGCCGGTCCGGCCCCAGCCCCTCCGCCAGGGCGGCCAGGGACTCCGCCAACCGGTGCGGCGATTCGTAGAGGATCAGCGTCGCCCGCAGCCCGGACCGCTCCAGCCCGGCGATGCGGCCGATCTCGACGGTGCGCGCCGCCGCCTTGGCCGGAAGGAAGCCGTGGAACAGGAAGGGATGCGGCGGCAGGCCGGACAGGGTCAGTGCCACCAGCGCCGCGTTCGGCCCGGGAATCGCGGTGACCGGCAGGCCCGAATCGATGGCGGCGCGGGTCAGGCGGAAGCCCGGATCGCTCACCAGCGGCGTGCCGGCATCGGAAACCAGGGCCAGCCGGGCGCCGCCCCGCAGCCTTTCCAGCAGCCGGGGCACCATGCTCGCCTCGTTGTGGTCGTGCAGGGGGATCAGACTGGTCCCTACCCCCTGGCGCGCGAGCATGGGTCCGGTCACCCTGGTGTCCTCGCACAGGATGGCGTCCGCCCCCTTCAGGGCGGCGACGGCCCGTGGCGAGAGGTCGCCCAGGTTGCCGATCGGGGTGGCCACCAGAACAAGGCCCGGAAGGCTGGCGCCGGAGCCGCCGCCCGGCGAGAGTCCGGGGGAAGCGTCATGTGTCTCGTCAGGAGGAAGCTCAGCCGGTGAAGCCGCAACCCCCTCGTCCTCGTCGCCGGCCATTTGGGAATTCCCCATCCCGGTCCCCGTTCTGGTCCCCATTCCGGCATCTCCCGCTGCTGGCTGCGGTCCTCGCACTCGGCGCCTGTGCCGCGCAACCCCGCAGCCCCGCGGCCGGCCCCTATGCGGCCGGCGCCACCGCCCCCAACGCGCCGGAGCCACCGCGCGCCAGGGTCGCGCTGCTGCTGCCCCTGTCCGGCAGCCAGGCGCCGCTCGGCCAGGCCATGCTGAACGCCGCCACCCTGGCCCTGTTCGAACAGGCGAGCCCCGGCGTGGACTTCGTGCCGCACGACACGCGCGGCAGCGCGGCCGGGGCGGCCGAGGCGGCGCGCGCGGCGGTTTCCGAGGGCGCACGGGTGATGGTCGGCCCCCTGACCTCGGGCGAGACCGGCGGGGCCGC
>NZ_BDLP01000667.1:0-1235 GCF_001950415.1 Roseomonas sp. TAS13 | reverse complement strand
GCCATCGGCGAGGAGGAAGCCCCCCTGGCCGACGGTCCCCTGGGCCGCCCGCTGGCCCAGCTGCTGGACACCTACGTCCTGGCCGAGGCCCCGGATGGCGCGCTGGTGCTGGTGGACCAGCACGCGGCGCATGAGCGGCTGACCCAGGAACGGCTGCACGCCCAGTTCGTGGCCGGCGGCGTGCGGATGCAGCCGCTGCTCCTGCCCGCCGTGGTGGACATGCCGCCCGCTCGCGCCGCCCGGCTGCTGGACCACGCGCCGGCGCTGCTGCGCCTGGGGCTGGAGATCGAGGGCTTCGGCCCCGGCGCGGTCATGGTGCGCGCCCTGCCTGCGCTGCTGGGGGCGCCGGAACCCGGCCCGCTGCTGGAGGATCTGGCCGACGGGCTGGCGGAATGGAAGGGCGCCGAGGCGCTGGAGGCCCGCATCGACGCCGCCATCGTGCGCCTGGCCTGTCACGGCAGCGTACGGGCCGGGCGCCGCCTGAATACCGCCGAGATGTCGGCCCTCCTGCGGGCCATGGAGGCGACGCCCCGCGCCGCCACCTGCTCCCATGGCCGCCCGACCTTCCTGCGCATGGACAAGCCGATGCTGGAGAAGATGTTCGGCCGGCGGTGAGCCGTTCCGCCCCTCAGGCGCCGTTCCGCAGATCCCCCGCGGCAGCCCAGGCCGCCCGGGCGCGCGGCAGCCCGGCACCGGCCCTAGCCCCGGCCGCGAGCCTTTCCGCGCCCCGCTCCGGCACGGCGGCGCGCACCGGCCGCGCCTCGGCAGGCTCCGCCAGCAGCGGGCCCAGCCGCTCCACCTGCCGCGCCAGCTCCGCCTGGCTGCGCACCCCGGTCTTGTGGAAGACGCGGCGCACATGGGTCCGCACCGTGTTGACGGTGATGCCCAGGATCTGTCCCACCTCCGGCAGGCCGATCCCCTGCGCCGCCCAGGCCGCCACCCCCGCCTCGGCCGTGGTCAGCCCGTAGATCTCGCGCAGCTGCTGGCAGAGCTCCGGCGTGGGCATGGCACCCTGTGCCGGATCGGTCAGCAGCAGCAGCACGCTGGCTCTCGGCGAGGCCGGCAGGACCTGGCGGTGGCGCTCCACCTCCCGCACCGTGAGCGGCATGGCCTGGAGGGCCAGGGACACCTTTCCCGAGGCCCTTGGCAGCGGCAGCGCCGCGTGCTGGCCCAGCGCCGCGCGGTTCACCAGGTCCCGCAGCAGGCGCGTCATGCCCGGCGACCCCGCGCGCAGG
>NZ_BDLP01000666.1:0-1237 GCF_001950415.1 Roseomonas sp. TAS13 | reverse complement strand
ACACCTCTCTATGCTGACGTCGAGACTTGTGATCAAGAGACAGGCTTCGACATCGACCCGGACAAGGTGGCGGCGGTGCGGGCCGGGCGCTCGCCCGTCCACGGCATCGCCGATTCGCGCGTGGCGGCCGCGAGCATCGAGGCCCATGCCGGCATGGCGGCGGCGGCGGCCTGCGACGCGCTGGTGATCTGCGTCCCCACCCCGATCGGCCCGCACAAGGAGCCCGACCTGTCCGCCGTGCGCGACACGCTGCGCGCCCTGCGGCCCTTCCTGCGCCCCGGGCAGGCGCTCTCGCTGGAAAGCACCACCTATCCCGGCACCACCGAGGAATACGTGCTGCCCGTCCTGGCCGAGGCCGGGCTGCAGGCCGGCCGCGATGCCTTCTGCATCTACAGCCCGGAGCGCGAGGACCCCGGCAACCCCGAGGGCACGGTGGGCCGGGTGCCCAAGCTGGTGGCCGGCGCCACGCCGGCCTGCCGCGCCGTGGGGGAGGCGCTCTACGCCCCCGTGGCGGGCTCGGTCGTGCCGGTCTCCTCGCTCGCCGTGGCGGAGCTGGCGAAGTGCTACGAGAATGTCTTCCGCGCGGTGAACATCGGCCTGGTGAACGAGCTCAAGCGCCTCAGCCACGCCATGGCCATCGACGTGCACGAGGTGATCGACGCCGCCGCCACCAAGCCCTTCGGCTTCATGCCTTTCCGCCCCGGTCCCGGCCTCGGCGGCCACTGCATCCCGGTGGACCCCTACTACCTCGCCTGGAAGGCGCGGGAACTGGGCGTGCCGAGCGACTTCATCGAGCTGGCGGGCCGGGTGAACGATGCCCAGCCGCATTACGTGGTGAACCGCCTGCGCGACGCGCTGGACGCGCGTGGCCGCACCCTGCGCGGCGCCCGCGTGCTGCTGCTCGGCCTCGCCTACAAGCCCGACGTGCCGGACACGCGGGAAAGCCCGGCGGTGGAGATCTTCCGCATCCTGGAGGGCCATGGCGCGGCCTTGGCCTACCACGACCCGTTGGTGCCGCGCTTCCCGGTGACGCGGCGCCTCGCCGGCACGGCGCCGGAGCTGCGCAGCCAGGACCTCACCCCCGCCCTGCTGGCCGGGCAGGATGCGGTGGTGATCGTGACCCCCCATAGCGACATGCCGCTGGAACTGGTGCGCCGCCATGCCCGGCTGGTGGTGGACACGCGCGGCGCCCTGCGCCAGCCCGGCCTTTCCCGGCCGGCCCCGGCACCCGCCATGC
>NZ_BDLP01000665.1:0-1240 GCF_001950415.1 Roseomonas sp. TAS13 | reverse complement strand
GCCCCCACCGAGACGACCTGCGGCGCATGCCCCGTCACCACCACATCCTCCGCCCGCAACGAGAGACAGGCCGCCACCTCCGCCGCCCCGCAGCCGCCAAGGCGCGACAGGGCCTGCGGCGCCTCCAGCGAAGCCCCGGCCACCACGCCGCCCTCCAGCAACGGCCGCACCGGCACCAGCCCGGCGATTTCCTCGAAGAGCAGCACCTCCGGCACCGCCTCGCCCCGCGCCGCCATCTCCGCCGCCAGCACGAATCCCGTGCCGATATTCGGATGCCCGGCAAAGGGCATCTCCCGCGTCGGCGTGAAGATCCGCACCCGCGCGCCGTGCCCCGGCTCCTCCGGCGGCAGCACGAAGGCCGTCTCGGACAGGTTGAACTCCCGCGCGATGCGCTGCATCGCCGCCCCGTCCAGTCCCGCCGCCTCCGGCAGCACCGCCAGCGGATTGCCCGCATAGCGCTCCGAGGCGAAGACATCCACCGTCACGAAGCGATAGCGCCCGCCGCTCATGACCGGCGCGCCCGCTCAGCGACGATCCCGGGCGTGTCGTCCCAGAACGGCCTGCCCGCCTCCATCGCCGCATCCATGGGCGTCAGCCCGATATCGGCCAGCTCCCGCTCCGGAAGCTCCCGCAGCACCCGCCGCGTCTCCGCATTGCGGTGCCAGACGGCCAGTCGCGCCAGCACCCGCCCCAGCACGCCCCGGGCCGGCGCCGCGTCCAGGCCGCCAAAGGCCGGATTGATCCGATCAACCCTGGAAATTGATCCGAGCATTTGAGAATCGCACCTTATTGCACCGAATCACTTTCTGGCACGCCATCGATTTCCGCTTCAACGACGCAATTGTTCTCGGTACAATATTCCCGTGACCGACTTCCGCGACCTCGCCGACCGCTTCGCCCAGGACCTCGCGGCAGACCTCGCCGCCGGCCGCCGCCAGCCGGGCGAACGCCTCCCTCCCAGCCGCGACTACGCCCATCGCCAGGGCATCGCCCCCTCCACCGCCTCCCGCGTCTATGCCGAACTCGTCCGGCGCGGCATCGCGGTGGGCGAGGTCGGGCGCGGCACCTTCCTGCGCACCGCCCCCACCCCGCCCGGCCTCCCGGCGCGCGAGCTCCACCCCGACGCCATCACCGACCTGGAGGTGAACTTCTCCGTCCTCCCCGAGCAGGGCACCATCCTCGCCCCCGCCCTCGCCAGCCTGTCGCGGCCGGAGGCGCTGCAGCCCCTGCTTTCCCGCGC
>NZ_BDLP01000664.1:0-1248 GCF_001950415.1 Roseomonas sp. TAS13 | reverse complement strand
GATGTTCCGAGCCGCGGTGCTGGACATGCTGAGCGGCTGGGGCGGGCGCCCGAGCCGCACCGACGTCGTGATCCCGCCCACCCGCGCCCAGCAGGCCGGTGGCGCCGATGGAGAGGGGGCTCCCGGAGAAGGAAGGTATGGCGGCAATGGCGCTGCAGAGGAACGCGGCACCACCGTGTCGGCCTCCCCCATGGCCCGTACCTTACCGCAGCAGGTTCTGGTGCCGGCCGGGCGTGGTATCTACGCCCACACCGTCGTGGCGGTGAACTCCGACACCGGGGGCCCCATCGTGCTGCAGGCCGATAGCGGCCCGATCGCGGGTGACCGGCTGATCGGCACCTTCGGCAGGGCCGGCAGCAGCGATCTCCTGGTCGTGCGCGTGCAGAGCCTCGTCCACAACGGTCAGAGCATTCCGGTGGACGGTGTGGTGATCGCGCCCGACAGCATGGAGACGGCCGTCGCGACCAGCGTCGACCAGCACTATTTCAGCCGCTTCATCCTGCCGGCGGCGGCAGCCTTCGTGCAGGGCCTGGGACAGGCGATCGCCACCACGTCGAACACGCAGTCCGTCCTCAGTCCCTTCGGGGGAGCAGCCTACTCGACGCACCTCAACATCGACCAGCAGCTCGGCGTCGCGGCGGGCGTGGCCGGGGCACGGGTCGGTGCCGCGCTGAACCAGGCTGCGCCGCGCGGCCCAACCGTGAATCTCGGCGCCAATGCCGGTGTCGGCATCATGTTCCTCACCAATGTGAGCGTTCCGCAGCGCTGAGAATAGCCGTCCCCGTTCGCACCACGCCCGACGATCCTGTGGCGAGCCCTCAACCGCAGGATCGTCATGGACACGCATATCGAGCATACCCTGCCTCGTCCCTTCGGCCGTCCGGAACTGACCCTGCCGGGCGAGGACGAGGATGTGTTGTCCACTCTGCGCGCCGAGTCGACAGACCGGCCCGGAGCGGTCTTGGATAACGGGAGCATCCAGGGCGACAAGGCGGCCGTGCCAGGCGACGACCTTCAGGATGGGGTGGCCGCCGCCGAGCTGGCGCAGGCACCGGCCAAGTGCCCGCGCAGTCGCCGCAACGTTCTGATGGCCGGTGCGGCGATTGCCGTGGTGCTCGTGGCAGCCGGCGGGGTGTTCCTGATTTCGCCCTACAATCACGTTGCCTGGCTGGGCGGCCACCCTCGCCCTTCGGCCTCCCTCGCGGCCTGTCTCTTGATCACATCTACGCACAGCTCCACCGTAAGGCG
>NZ_BDLP01000663.1:0-1253 GCF_001950415.1 Roseomonas sp. TAS13 | reverse complement strand
TCGCCTTACGGTGGAGCTGTGCGTAGATGTGATCAAGAGACAGGCCGCGGGGCCGCCTTGTGCGGCGCCGCATGGCCATGCCTCCGGTGAAAGGCGGCGGCCGGCGGCCGGCCCCGCTGTTGACAGGGGGAGGATGGGGCCGCTACCCGCCTCCCCTTCCTGATCACCCTTCACACCACAGGTGCGTGAACCATGGCCCTCGCCTTCGTGTTTCCGGGACAGGGCAGCCAGGCCGTCGGCATGGGCCGCGAACTGGCCGCCGCCTTCGCGCCGGCGCGCGAAGTCTTCGAGGCGGTGGACGAGACGCTGAAGCAGAATCTGTCGCGCCTGATGTTCGAGGGGCCGATCGAGGAGCTGACGCTGACCGCCAATGCCCAGCCGGCGCTGATGGCCGTCTCGCTGGCCGCCCTGCGGGTGCTGGAGAGCGAGGGCGGCTTCGTGCTGCGCGACAAGGCGGCGCTGGTGGCGGGGCATTCGCTGGGCGAGTACAGCGCGCTCGCTGCCGCCGGCAGCTTCGACGTGCCGACCGCCGGCCGGCTGCTGCGCCTGCGCGGCGAGGCGATGCAGAAGGCGGTGCCGGCCGGGATCGGCGCCATGGCCGCCCTGCTGGGCGCCGAGGCGGAGCAGGCCCGCGCCATCTGCGAGCGCGCGGCCGTCGATCCGGAGACGGGCCGGCGCGAGGTGGCCGAGATGGCCAACGACAATGGCGGCGGCCAGGTGGTGATCTCCGGCCACAAGGGCGCCATCGAGCGCGCCATCGAGATCGCCAAGGCCGAGGGGATCAGGCGCGCCATGCTGCTGCCGGTTTCCGCGCCCTTCCACTGCTCCCTGATGGCGCCGGCCGCGGAGGCCATGGGCGAGGCGCTGGAAGGCGCCGCCGTGCAGGCCCCCGCCGTGCCGCTGGTGGCCAACGTGACCGCCGCCAAGGTCACCGACCCGGCGCAGATCCGCGACCTGCTGGTGCGGCAGGTCACCGGATCGGTGCGCTGGCGCGAGAGCGTGGCGGCGATGGTGGAGATGGGCTGCGACCGCTTCGTCGAGATCGGTGCCGGCAAGGTGCTGACCGGGCTGATGAAGCGCAACGCGCCGGAGGCCGCGGCCATGGCCTGCGGCACGCCTGCGGAGATCGAGGCGGTGCTGAAGGCGCTCTGAGCGCCTTTCCCGGCGCGTCTCGCCTCGGCCGGCCCCAGGCGCTACAGAGCCGGCACGGCATCGTTCCGGCATCGCCATGGCGGCGCCCGACGAGGCGTCCC
>NZ_BDLP01000662.1:0-1255 GCF_001950415.1 Roseomonas sp. TAS13 | reverse complement strand
CCCGCCTGCAGGGCGGCTCCGACTTCGACGTCAGCTACGAGGTGGGCCTGTCCCGCTCGCGCCGGCTGCGCTTCCGGCTCAACGCCACCCCGATCCGCGCGGCGCGGCGCGAGGGCGCCAACATCGTGCTGCGCCCGATCCCCGACCTGCCGCCCTCGCTGGCCCAGCAGCTGGTCGAGCCCGGCATCCTCGCCGCCTGCTTTCCCGAGCGCGGCATGGTGATCGTCTCGGGCGGCACCGGCTCGGGGAAGTCCACCCTGATCGCCGGCATGACGGTGGCCAAGCTGGCCGACCCGGAGGGGCACTACAACATCCAGGAGGCGGCGGCGCCGGTCGAGTTCCTGCTCGACCGCTTCCCGACCGCCAGCTCCACCATGGCCCAGACCGAGGTGCCGCGCGACCTGCCCAGCTTCGAGGCCTTCATCCGCGGCTGCATGCGCCGCGAGCCCACCGACATCATCGTCGGCGAGTGCCGCGACAGCGCCACCATGGCCGCCTCGATCCACGCCGCCATCTCCGGCCACGCGCTGACCACCACCATCCACGCCGACGACGTGCCGCTGACCATGCAGCGCATCACCACCCTGTGCCCGCGCGACGAGCGCGACAACCTCGTGGCCTCGGTCGCGCAGTCGCTGCGCCTCGTCGTCAACCAGCGCCTGCTGCCCTCGGCCGACGGCCGCCGGACCGCGATCCGCGAGTTCCTCGCCTTCGATGCCGGGCTGCGGACCCGGCTGCTGCGGGCCGATCCCGGCGCCTGGCCGGTCATCACCCGCGAGGCGGTCGACACCCAGGGTCAGAGCTTCACCGCCTCGATCCGCTCGGCCCTGGAACAGGGCCGGATCACCGAGGCCGTGGCGGCCCGCGCGCTCAAGGAGATCGGCTGATGTGGCGCAACACCGCCCTGCCCGTGCGCATCCTCATGCTCGACGCCCGCGCCTGCCTGCCGGTGCTGTGCTTCGTGGTCTACTGGAGCTGGGCCACCCTCTACGTCGCCCTCGCCGGCACCGTGTTCTTCGGCACGATCAGCTTCTTCGGGCTGACGGTGCCGGCGCTGCTGCGGGTGCTGCGCCGCTGGCTGGTCGGCCGGCTGCGGCCCGCCGTCCCCGCCTGGCGCCGCCGGAGGCTGGCATGAGCCCGCCCCTGGATCTCGACCGGCTCGGCCGCGCCCTGCAGGCGATGGTCGAGCGCGATGGCCGGCCCCTGCTGCTGCGCGACGAGGGTTCCGGCCGGCTGCACCGCCTGCCCGCCGATC
>NZ_BDLP01000661.1:0-1258 GCF_001950415.1 Roseomonas sp. TAS13 | reverse complement strand
ACCGCAGAACCTTCCGGACCACCTTTCGCGAAATCCCGAGCTCACGACAGATCGCCTTGATCGACTTGCCCTGCACCCGGTGCAGGCGCCGGATCTTTGCCACTGTCTCCACGACCAGCATCCCAGCACTGGCTCCCGATCATCCCGGAAACCACTGTGAACCCCGCCGTCAGTGGGGTCCCGTTTGGACGCCGATCACCCCTCCAACAGGGTTCCTATTCCATGCCGATCCACACTGGAGAGGCATCAGGAGGGCGACCTGCACCTGGATCGCACGCTGCATGGCCTGGCGGACGCGGCGAGTCCGGAAGCGCGACTCACCGCCTCGAAGCGAACCCCGCCGGTCATGAGAGTGTGATCGGCGCGAGTCGCTGCATTTTCAGATTCACAAGGTGCGCCAAGGCCTTGTGGGTCACCACTTTTCAGCATGGGTGGCAAGGCGGCGCTACGGCGGCCCTATTCTATGTTCTTGTTATGTTCCGGATTCGCGGATTAGGTTGCCGGCATGTCCGAAGTGCCCCCCAGCAACCCTCCTGATGACTCCCATGCCCTATCTCCTGCCCAGCCGGAGGAGGTCACCGAAGCCTTGGCCTATGCCCTGCGCTACGACGAGCGCGGCCGACCCCGGCCGCATGGCGGCGAAATGATCGCGGGCCTCGCGGCCCGTCACCTCACCCAGCACCTCCAGCGCACCGGCTTCGTCCTGATGAAGCGCAGGCCCGGACGGCCGCATCGTGCCGGATAAGCGACGTGTCCTCGTCGTGCGCCTGCCGCTGCTCGCCATCGAACGCCTGCGACGGAGAGAGCCGTCGCTCCGTGACCGCCCGCTCGCGACCTGGCAGCAGCAGGGCAACCGGAGGCTGATCGCCTGCGTCGATGCGCCGCCGCTGCAGGCGGGTCAGGCCCTGGCCGACGCCCAGGCGATGCGGCCGGACCTCGTGCTGCAGCCGGCCGACCCGGCGGCGGAGGCGGCGCTGCTGGATCGGCTGGCGTGCTGGGCGCTGCGCTTCACGCCGCTGGTGGCGCTCGATGCACCCGATGCGCTGGTGCTCGACGTCACGGGCAGCACCGGACTGTTCGGCGGCGAGTCACACATGATGGCCGACGTCGCCGCGCGCTTCACCGCCGCCGGATACACGACGCAGCTTGCCATGGCCGGCAATGCCGATGCCGCCGCAGCCATGCTGCGGGCAGGCTTGCATGGTTGCATCGTGCCGCCGGGCGAGGATGCCGCCGCGCTGCGGACCGTGCCGGTGGC
>NZ_BDLP01000660.1:0-1261 GCF_001950415.1 Roseomonas sp. TAS13 | reverse complement strand
GGCGTAGCCAGATGGCCGAGGCCGCGCGGTCGCTGATCATCTGGACGCAGATCGCCCGCAGCAGGCCGGGAAAGCCGCGCGGGCGGGTGCGCCAGGGCAGCGGGCCCGCGACATCCTCGACCCGTGCCAGGGCCGGATCGGCCAGCAGCAGCAGGCGGCGCGCCGCATCGAGCCCGGGTGGGGCGATGGCGTCGAACTGCTCGGAGGAGGCCAGGGGCGAAACCGGCGGCGGAACGATCGGGGAAGGAAGCGTCAGGGCTGTCTGTCCTGTTCCGGAACGTCCGACATGGGGAGCCATGCCACGAACGGACCCGTGTCGGATCTGCGAATGCATATGCCCGGGGCGGGGAACAGGGAACAGAGAAGAGGCGGCGGGGAGCCTGAGGGGGAAGTGCGGCTCACCCGCCGCCTGCTATCACCACTGCCCCGTGAGGGGGGGGAAGGACAGCGGCGTATCCCAAAGATGGGCGTTGCGGGCCCGGAACCCAAGTCATGATGCATGCGAAAGTGCAACGGCTGGCAACGGGCGGGCGCATCGCAACAGATCGTTGCAAGAGATGCGGGCGAATCCCGGCAACCCGGCTTATGTAACAGCCATGGAGCCTGCCCCTCACATCCTGATCGTCGACGACGATCGAGAAATCCGCGATCTCTTGTCCCGTTTCCTGGAGAAACAAGGGCTTCGCGTCACCGCTGCGCGGGAAGCGCGGGAGGCGCGGCGCGTCTGGCCACTTGGCCGCTATCACCTGGTGATCCTGGACCTGATGCTGCCGGGGGAGTCGGGCCTGGATTTCGCGCGCTGGCTGCGCAGCCAGTCCGATGTCCCGATCGTGATGCTGACCGCCATGGGCGAGGAGACGGACCGCATCGTGGGGCTGGAGCTGGGTGCCGACGACTATGTCGCCAAGCCCTTCAACCCGCGCGAGCTGCTGGCCCGCATCCGCGCCGTGCTGCGCCGTGCCTCGGGCGAAGGCGCGGCACCCAAGGACCCGCCGCCCAAGGCGGTGCGCTTCGCCGGCTGGACGCTGGAGCCCGCCCGGCGCCGCCTGCTCGACCCTTCCGGCACCGAGGTCTCCCTGACCGGCGGCGAGTACGAGCTTCTGACCGTGCTGGTGGAGCGGCCGAACCGCGTGCTGACCCGGGACATGCTGATGGACCTGCTGCGCGGGCGGCAGGCCGGGCCCTTCGACCGGGCGATCGACGTGGCGGTGTCCCGGCTGCGGCGCAAGCTGGAGGATGACGGGCGCAACCCGACGCTGAT
>NZ_BDLP01000659.1:0-1273 GCF_001950415.1 Roseomonas sp. TAS13 | reverse complement strand
TCGCCTTACGGTGGAGCTGTGCGTAGAGGTGATCAAGAGACAGGCGCCGCGCCGGGTGGCAATGGCGCGGCGAGCGCCGCGCTGGGCGCCACGCTGCGGATGTACCGCTTCGACCGCTACCGCACGACGGAGAAGGCGGAGGACAAGCCGCGCCTGACCGCACTGAAGGTGCTCTGCGACGATCCCGCCGCCGCCAAGGCGGCCTGGGCCACCGGCCGGGCCGTCGCCCAGGGCGTCTTCACCACCCGCGACCTGGTGAGCGAGCCGCCGAACGTCCTCTACCCCGAGGAATTCGCCGACCGGCTGTCGAAGCTGGAGAAGCTCGGCCTCGATGTCGAGGTGCTCGGCCCCAAGGACATGCGCAAGCTGGGCTTCGGCGCGCTGCTCGGCGTGGCCCAGGGCTCGGCGCGCGAACCGCGCGCGGTGATCCTGCGCTGGAACGGCACGGGCGCGAAGAAGCCGGCGAAGCCGCTCTGCTTCGTCGGCAAGGGCGTGACCTTCGACACCGGCGGCATCTCCATCAAGCCGGCCGGCGGCATGGAGGACATGAAGTGGGACATGGCCGGCGCCGGCACGGTGGCGGGCCTCATGGCCACGCTGGCCGGGCGCAAGGCCAGGGTGGACGCGATCGGCATCGTCGGGCTGGTGGAGAACATGCCCTCCGGCACGGCGCAGCGCCCGGGCGACGTGGTGACCACCGCCTCCGGCCAGACGGTGGAGGTGATCAACACCGACGCCGAGGGCCGCCTCGTGCTGGCGGACATCATGTGGTACGCCAAGAAGCGCTTCGACCCCGCCTTCATGATCGACCTCGCCACCCTGACCGGCGCGATCATCGTGGCGCTGGGCAACGAGCACGCGGGGCTCTTCTCCAACGACAACGGCCTGGCGGAACGCATCCTGGCCGCCGGCAAGGCGACCGGCGAGCTCGCCTGGCGGATGCCGCTGGGCGAGGCCTACGACAAGCAGATCCGCTCCGACATCGCCGACATGAAGAATGTCGGCGGGCGGCCCGGCGGCTCGATCACCGCGGCGCAGTTCATCCAGCGCTTCGTCGATGGCTGCCCCTGGGCGCATCTCGACATCGCCGGCACGGCCTGGAGCGGCAAGGACCAGCCTACCACGCCGAAGGGCGCCACCGCCTGGGGCGTGCGGCTGCTCGACCGCCTCGTGGCGGAGCATTACGAGGACATGCCGCTCCCGGCCGCCGAGCCGGCGGAGGACACCCAGGCGGCGGTGGCCGGCGGCGCTGCCTCGGCCGCCCTGCTGTCGG
>NZ_BDLP01000658.1:0-1274 GCF_001950415.1 Roseomonas sp. TAS13 | reverse complement strand
GATAGGCCTCGAGGAAGCGGTGGGCCGCCAGGTGGCGGAACTGGTGCGGCGTCATCGTCACCCCGACACCGGCGGCGATCGCCGCCTTGATGGCGTCGCGCAGCCCCTGGTGCCCGATCCGTTCGCCCGCCTTGCCGTAGCCCGGGAACAGCCACGGGCAGCCGGGGGCGGCGGGACGGTAGTCGGCGATCCATTCCCGGATCAGGGCGGCCACCTCCGGCACGATCGGCATGTCGATCGCCCGGCCGTTCTTGGTCTCCTCGGCCGGGATCGACAGCTGGGTGATGGCGCCGCGCCGGGGATCGGGGCGGTGGAAATGCCGGTCCAGGCGCAGGCCGGCCAGGTTGGCCAGGCGCAGCGGCAGGCAGGACAGGATGCCGACCGCCACCGCCCGCATCGCCAGCGACCGCGCCTGTGCCGGCGCCCGGTCGCGCAGCCCGCGCGCGGCCTGCATCAGCGCCGCCGGAAGACCCTTCAGCCTTTCCTGCGTGGCGGGCCGCATCACCGCCTCCATGCAGCGCTGGTTGCGCCGGGTCATGCCGCGGTAGCTCAGCGTGACCGGCTGCTGCCACGCCTGGATCCGTTTCACCTGCGTCGGGGGCAGCCCAACGGTAAGCGCGGTCACAGCACCCTTCTTGCGTGAGGCTGGCGTGACTGAGAGGTAGGCCGTCGCGGAGGTGTGGCGATGGCAGGGATGCTGAATGGCGCAGGTGCTAGCACTGGTGCGGGCACTGTGGCGATGGAACGGGTGGAGATCGTCACGCGTGGCGAACGGCGCCGCAGCTACTCGCCGGAAATGAAGGCGCGGCTGCTCATGGAGACAGCAGCGCCCGGCACGCGGGTGTTGGAGGTGGCGCAGCGGCATGGGATTTCGCCCAGCCTGCTGCATCGCTGGCGCCGGGAGGCGGAGGGCCGTCCTGCCAGACGGGTGGCGAGGCAGGCATCGCCCTTCGTACCGCTGCTGGTTGGCACCTGTCCGGAGACAGCGCCGCAGAGCACGGCTGATCCGGCGGAGAGCAGAATGGGCGCAAGCATTGAGGTGGTGCTGCGCAATGGCCGGGTGCTGCGGGTCTTTGGAACAGTGGATGCCGTGGTGGTGGCCCGGCTGGCGACGGCGCTGGAAGGGTGATTACGCTTCCCTCCGGGGCGCGGATCCTGCTGGCCAACCAGCCGGTGGACTTCCGCAAAGGCGCGCATGCCTTGGCGGCCCTGGCGGCGGAGGTGCTGAGCGCCGATCCATTCTCGGGAGTGGTGCTGGTGTTTCGGGCCAAGCG
>NZ_BDLP01000657.1:0-1278 GCF_001950415.1 Roseomonas sp. TAS13 | reverse complement strand
TGGAATTGACCCGATCTCGTGGACGGTTTTCAGGCTTGGGGGCTACGTGTCGACGTCAGCCTCCTGCATGAGGGCTTCGTAGGTCATGGGAGAGCGGTAGCCCAGGGCCGAGTGCAGCCTGACGGGATTGTACCAGCCCTCGATGTAGCTGAAGCACGCCATTCGGGCCTCGGCCTGGGATGTAAATCGGCGGCGGCTCAGCAACTCGGCTTCCAGCGTCGAGAAGAAGCTCTCGGCCATGGCGTTGTCGTAGGCGTCACCGACCGATCCCATCGAGGGTCGCACACCAGCTTCACCGCAGCGTTTGCCGAACGCGACGGACGTATACTGACTGCCCTGGTCGCTATGGTGGATGACGTTCTTCGGCCGACGCTGTCCGACCGCCATTTCCATTGCGTCAAGCACCAGCTCGGCCCGTAGGTGGTTGGCCATCGACCAGCCGACGACCTTGCGGCTCCACGCATCCACCACCACGGCCAGATACAGAAATCCCGCCGCTGTCGGCACATAGGTGATGTCGGCCACCCAGAGCTGGTTCGGCCCCGACGCGGCGAAGTTGCGGTCAACCAAGTCAGGTGCTGGCCGGGCGTCCTTGTCGCGCCGCGTGGTCGTGGGGCCGCCATGCCGGTGACTGGCGCCCACCAATCCGGCCTGACGCATCAAGCGCGTGATCCGCTTGCGGCCATGCCGCTCGCCCTGGGCTCGCAGATCGGCATGCACCCGCGGTGCCCCATAGGTCTGGCGCGACGTCGCGTGCACGGTCCGGACCCGTTTCAGCAACGCCTCGTCGGCAACAGCACGGGCCGAGGGCGGACGGCGAAGCCAGGCATGGTAGCCAGCCTTG
Organism: Roseomonas sp. TAS13; assembly: GCF_001950415.1. Classification (NCBI taxonomy): domain Bacteria; kingdom Pseudomonadati; phylum Pseudomonadota; class Alphaproteobacteria; order Acetobacterales; family Roseomonadaceae; genus Roseomonas; species Roseomonas sp. TAS13. The sequence continues at coordinate 434 of NZ_BDLP01000657.1, read as the reverse complement.
GACACGCCGAGCACGCGCGCCATGGTGGCGATCGGGAAGCAGGCCTGGTTCACGCTCATGAACCGGAAGAGCCCGACGGCACTGCGCCGGTCTCCCGTGCAAACCAGGCCGCGGCTTTTGAGAGAATGTCGCGCTCCAGTCGGAGCTGCTTGTTCTCCCGCCGCAGCCGGGCCAACTCGTCCCGCTCGGCCGCAGCCAAGCCCGGGGTCACCTCCTCCCGTCGGCCCTCCTGCCTGTCAGCCGCAGCGACCCACGCGCCGATCGACTGCGCGGTCGGCTCGAACTCTCGAGCAAGATCCTCGGCCGACCGTCCGGCACGGACCAAATCAACCATCTGACGGCGGAACTCAGGCGAGTACGGCGGATGCGTCTTGGGCATCAGGAACACCTCTGGCGAAAGCTTCAGGGTGTCCACCAAACCGGGTCAATCCCAG
>NZ_BDLP01000656.1:0-1294 GCF_001950415.1 Roseomonas sp. TAS13 | reverse complement strand
CCCGGACGGGGGGCCCCTGGGGGCGGAGCGCCGCATCACGCTGCGCCCGATCGGCATCGAGGAGCTGCTGGACCGGCCCCAGGTGCCGCTGGACCGCGAGGGCATCGCCCGGCTGGTGCGGGGCCGGCGGGTGCTGGTGACGGGCGCCGGCGGCACCATCGGCGGGGAGCTGGCGCGGCAGGTGGCGGGCCTCGGCCCCGCCATGCTGACGCTGCTGGACCATGGGGAGTTCGCCCTCTACTCGATCGACCTGGAGCTGGGCGAGCTGCACCCCGAGGTGCCCCGCCGGGCGGTGCTGGCGGATGTGCGGGACGAGACCCGCATCCGGCGGCTGATGGAGGAGGCCCGGCCCGAGCTGGTCTTCCACGCCGCGGCGCTGAAGCATGTGCCGATGGTGGAGAACGACCCGGCCGAGGGGCTGCTGACCAACGCCCAGGGCACCCGCATCGTGGCCGACGCGGCCCGGGCGGCGGGGGCCGTCGAGATGGTCTTCATCTCCACCGACAAGGCGGTGAACCCGACCTCGGTGATGGGCGCCGGCAAGCGGCTGGCGGAGATGTACTGCCAGGGCCTCGACATGCAGGCCCGCCAGGGAGCGGCCAGCGGCCATGGCGGCATGCGCTGCGTCACCGTCCGCTTCGGCAACGTGCTGGGCTCCACCGGCTCGGTCGTGCCGCTGTTCCGGCGGCAACTGGAGCGCGGCGGGCCGCTGACCGTCACCCATCCGGACATGCGCCGGTATTTCATGACGGTGCGCGAGGCCGTGGGGCTGGTGCTCCAGGCCAGCGTGGTGGGGGCGGAGGACCGCGCCGACCAGCCGCCGGAGCTGCGCGAGGGCGGGATCTTCGTGCTCGACATGGGCGATCCGGTGAAGATCGTGGACCTCGCGCGCCGCATGATCCGCCTCGCCGGGCTGCGCCCGGACGAGGATGTGGCGATCCGCTTCACCGGCCTGCGCCCGGGCGAGAAGCTCTACGAGGAGCTGTTCCACGGGCAGGAGCCGCCGAACCCGACGCGCTTCCCCGGCCTGCTGGTGGCCACGCCCCGCACCGCCGATCCGGCACTGGTGGGCCGGGCGATCGACGAGATCGCCGCCGCCTGCCGCGCCGGGCAGCCCAAGCAGGCCCTGGCGCAGCTTTCGCGCCTGGTGCCGGAATTCGACCACGACCCGCATCACGCGGCGGCGCGGGGGGCCTGACCCTTCCCCGGGTCGCCGGAGCGGCCCGCCCAGGCATACGGCGGGCCGATGGCTGTCTCTTGATCACATCTACGCACAGCTCCACCGTAAGGCGAA
>NZ_BDLP01000655.1:0-1296 GCF_001950415.1 Roseomonas sp. TAS13 | reverse complement strand
GCCAGCACGCGGATCGCATCGCCCCCGGCCTCGAACTGCGTGCCGGGCCAGGGCGTCATGGCCCGCACCCGCCGGTCCAGCGCCGCCGCATCCTCGCGCCAGTCGAGCCGCGAATCGGCCTTGGCCAGCTTCGGGGCATAGGTCATGCCCTCTGCCGGCTGCGGCACCGGGACGGGGTTCTCCGCCAGCGCCCGCAGCACCAGCCGGGCCCCGATCTCCGCCAGCCGGTCGTGCAGCACGGCGGTGGTATCGCGCGGGCCGATCGGCGTGGCCTCGCGCAGCAGCATGGCGCCGGTGTCCAGCCCTTCGTCCATCTGCATGATGGTGATGCCGGTCTCCGCATCACCCGCCAGCACGGCGGCATGGATCGGCGCCGCGCCCCGCCAGCGCGGCAGCAGCGAGGCATGGATGTTCAGGCAGCCGCGCCGCGGGGCCTCCAGGATCGGCTTCGGCAGGATCAGCCCATAGGCCGCGACCACGGCGGCATCGAGGTCCAGCGCGCGGAAGGCCTCGTGCTCCGCCGTGTCGCGCCGCAGGCGGGCGGGGTTCCGCACCGGCAGGCCGAGTTCCAGCGCCGCGCGGTGGACGGGGCAGGGGGTCTCCCGCTGCCCGCGCCCGGCGGGGCGGGGCGGCTGGGCATAGACCGCCGCCACCTCATGGCCCGCCGCGACCAGGGCGCGCAGGGCCGGCACGGCGAAATCCGGGCTGCCCATGAAGGCGAGGCGCATCGGCGGGGCCATGGGGCTCAGTCCTCGCGCTGCCTGTTCTTCTGATCCTTGTTGAAGCGCCGCAGCAGCATGTTGCGCTTCAAGGGGGAGAGGTGGTCGATGAAGAGCACGCCGTTCAGGTGGTCGATCTCGTGCTGCAGGCAGGCGGCCATCAGCCCCTCGGCGGTGATCTCCCGCCGCGCCCCTTCCAGGTCCTGCCAGCGGACCTTCACCACTGCCGGGCGCTCCACCTCGGCATACTGGTTCGGGATGGACAGGCAGCCTTCCTCCCGCAGTGCCACCTCGCGGCTGGCCTCCACGATCTCGGGATTCACCATCACATAGGGCTGGCGCGTGTCGTCGGGCTGCAGGTCCACGACGATCAGGCGCAGGCTCTCGCCAACCTGCGGCGCCGCCAGGCCGATGCCCGGCGCCTTGTACATGGCATCGAGCATGCGGTCGGACAGGTCACGGACCTTGCCGGCGTCGGCCGGCCCGACCGGGCGGGTCCGGGCACGCAGGCGGGGATCGGGGATCAGGAGGATGGGCAGGGGAGGGGCGTCGTTCGCCATGATGCCCGGCATCTAGC
>NZ_BDLP01000654.1:0-1306 GCF_001950415.1 Roseomonas sp. TAS13 | reverse complement strand
GCGGAGGCTGTTGTGGTTGGGTCACGCGGCCAAAGCTGGTGCCTTGCCTGCGGCATAGTAGCGCGCCTCGGCCTCGGCGGGAGGGATGTTCCCGATCGGCTCGAGGAGGCGCTTGTTGTTGAACCAGTCCACCCACTCGAGGGTGGCGTATTCGACGGCTTCAAGGCTCCGCCACGGGCCACGGCGGCGGATGACCTCCGTTTTGAACAGCCCGATCACCGTCTCGGCGAGCGCGTTGTCGTAGGAATCACCGACGCTGCCGACGGAGGGCTCGATGCCGGCCTCGAGCAGCTGCTCCGTGTACCGAATGCTGACGTATTGCGATCCCTTATCGCTATGGTGGGTCAGGCCGCCCTTCGCCGGACGGCGGTCATGGAGGGCCTGCTCCAGCGCGTCGAGGACGAAACTCGCATGGGCCGTCCGCGACACTCGCCAGCCGACAATGCGGCGGGCGAAGACGTCGATGACGAAGGCGGCGTAGACGAACCCCTGCCAGGTCGCGACGTATGTGAAATCCGAGACCCACAGCACGTTCGGCGCCGGTGCCCGGAACTGCCGGTTCACCAGGTCCGCCGGGCATGGCGTCGCCGGGTTCGAGACGGTGGTCCTGGTCTCCCGGCCGCGTACGACGCCCTGCAGCCCCATGTCCCGCATCAGCCGCTCCACCGTGCAGCGGGCGACCGCGATGCCCTCGCGTCCGAGTTGGCGCCAGACCTTGCGGGCGCCATAGACCCCGAAGTTCGCCTCGTGCACGCGCCGGATCGCAGCGCAGGTCTGCGCGTCCCGCACGCTGCGTGCTGACACCCTGGAAGGGTCGGCCCGCTGTGCGACGTGCGCGTGGTAGGTGGACGGGGCAATCGGCAGAACCCGGCAGATCGGCTCGACCCCGTAGACCTCGCGGTGATTGTCGATGAAGGCAATCATGTCCTGAACCGGCGGTCGAGCTCCGCCTGAGCGAAATACGCCGACGCCTTGCGCAGGATCTCATTGGCTTGGCGCAGTTCGCGGTTCTCGCGCTCCAAGGCCTTGATCCGTTCTCGCTCAGCGCTCGTCGGCCCGGGCCGCCCCCCTGCGTCACGTTCGGCCTGGCGCACCCACTTGCGCAGCGTCTCGGCGGTGCACCCGATCTTGGCGGCCACCGAGTTGATCGCCGCCCATTGCGTCGGGTGGTCGCCGCCGCCCTCCAGCACGAGGCGGACCGCCCTCTCCCGCACCTCCGGCGAGTAGCTCGCTGCTGTCTTGCCCTTCGTCGTCATGGCTCCATCCTCTCAAGGCCTGGGGCCTCCGACAAACCCGGGGCGGTTCA
>NZ_BDLP01000653.1:0-1311 GCF_001950415.1 Roseomonas sp. TAS13 | reverse complement strand
GCATGCCCCTCCCCTGCGCCGCCTCGCGTCACGGCCACCTGGGCCAACAGATCGAGCGTGATCCATCGCCGCAATTGTGGCAACCCCACCGCTTTCCCATCTCAGGCCCGATAATGGATTATTATCGGGCGTGAATAGAGGCTAAGCCGTTGATCCGCCGCATGGATGTCCCCTGTCGCGCCTCCGGGATCGCCCGGATCTCGGACTGGCGGGGCGTGGAGGCCCGGAGCAGTACCCCGGGTCCCCATCAGCAGTGCCCGGGTTCGTGATAAAGGTGCCCCGCTTCGCAGGACGGCCGGGCGGGGCTGCGGGCGGTCCCGCCCGGCCCCGGCAGGCCTCTCCGCCCTGGCCACCTCTGCAAACGACCGTTTCGGGATGACCCCTGGGTTTGTACGTGTCGGCGAACTTGCCCCCGTGAGGTCCCAGTGCCCGGCTCACCTCTAGCGGCTTGGGGCCGCTTGCGGCGGTCACCACGGCTGGAGCAATCGCTGGATGGGGTAGACAGTAGACTTGGCCACCATGCAGCCTCCGTCAGGAGCCGCGTCATGAACATCGAAACTACCCGTCTGATCCTCCGGCCTTGGATGGAAGAGGATCGGGAGCCCTTTGCCGCGATGTCCGCTGATCCTGCTGTTATGGAGCATCTACTCCCGCTAGGCGACCGTGACAGGGCAAATGCCTGGATTGATCGCCAGATGGCCCACCTTGCCGAGCATGGATTCTGCTTCTGGGCGCTTGAAGAGAAGGAAAGTGGTGCCTTTGCCGGCTCCGTAGGCTTGGTCAAGGTTGGCTACGAAGCTCACTTCACGCCTGCGGTTGAGGTGGGATGGCGACTGGCACGGGCATTCTGGGGCCGAGGCTACGCTCCCGAAGCTGCAATAGCATCCATGGGCTACGGCTTCGAAGTGTTCGGCCTGTCGGAGATCGTCGCTAATACGGCCATTCACAACACCAACTCGCGGCGGGTGATGGAGAAACTTGGCATGTGTCACGATGCGCAAGACGACTTCGACCATCCCCGTATGCCAGAAGACCACCCGCTCCGCCGCCAAGCACTCTATCGCCTTTCCCGAGATCGCTGGACGGCGACAGTGTTGGGTCAGTGACCGCTTAACGCGCGAGGCGGTGAAGCCGACGGCCTTTGCCGACGTCGGACAGCCACTTTGGGTGGGGAAGCGGACATTGATGTCAATCGGCACTGAATTGGGACCCCAGATCGGCACGCAAAAGGGACCCTCTTGTGAGGTGTGTTGAGGGGGCGTTCAGGCGCGGTTCTTGAATCGCCAACTATCGTTGCCGGTCTCGACGATG
>NZ_BDLP01000652.1:0-1319 GCF_001950415.1 Roseomonas sp. TAS13 | reverse complement strand
CTTACGGTGGAGCTGTGCGTAGATGTGATCAAGAGACAGCTTTCCAACCGGGGACCTGCCGCCGGCGCCGCGCGCCCCGGAGACAGGCCGCCTTGCCGCGAGGAGCCTGCATGCCCGCCACCGAGATCGGAACCAGCGAGAGGCTTCTGGAGGAACTGCGCCTCTGGGTCGAGATGGAGACCCCCACCACCGATGCCGCCGCGGTGAACCGGCTGGTGGACCGTGCCGAGGCCGGTCTGCGGGAGGCCGGGGCCACGCTGGAGCGCATCCCCGGTCGCGACGGCTATGGCGACAACCTGATCGCCCGCCTGCCCGGCCCCGCCGGCAGCAACCGCAAGCCGGTGGTGGTCTGCGTGCATCTCGACACGGTCTGGGACAACGGCACCCTCGCCGCCTCGATGCCCTTCCGCGTCGAGGGCGACAAGGCCTACGGCCCCGGCATCTACGACATGAAGTCGGGCTCCTTCCTCGCCTTCCACGCGGTGCGCGAGATCTTGCGCCAGAAGGTGGCGACGCGCAGCCCGGTCACGCTGATCATGACGCCGGACGAGGAGGTCGGCTCCCCCACCTCCCGCGCCATCATCGAGCGCGAGGCGCGAGACGCCAGCGCCGTGCTGATCGCCGAGCCGGCGGGCGGGCCGCAGGGCGCCTGCGTCACCGCGCGCAAGGGCGTCGGCCGCTTTGTGGTGAAGGTCCATGGCATCTCCGCCCATGCCGGCGGCAACTGGAGTGAGGGGCGCAGCGCCGTGGTGGCGCTGTCCGAGCTGGTGCTGAAGGTGCACGGGCTGGTGGACCTGGAGCGGGGCGTGACCACCAACGTGGCCCCCGTCTGGGGCGGCACGCGCCCCAATGTCGTTCCGCCCGAGGCCGGCTGCGAGATCGACCTGCGCGTCGCCAGCGAGGCGGACGGCGTGGCGATGGAGCGGGCCATCCTGGCCCTCGCCGGGGAGCGGGACGGAATCCGCATCGAGATCACCGGCGGCATGAACCGCCCGCCGATGGAGGAGACGGCGGAAACCCTGCGCCTCTACGAGACGGCGCGCGAACTGGCGCGGCAGGCGGGCTATGACCTGCCGAAGCAGCATCGCGGCGGCGGGTCGGACGGCAACTTTACCGCCGCGCTCGGCATCCCGACCCTGGACGGGCTGGGCTGCACCGGCGCGGGCGCCCATGCGCCGCACGAGCATATCCTGTGGCGTGACCTCGCCGCGCGGGGGCAGGTGCTGGCGGGATTGATCGAGACGCTCTGAGGCATCGCCGATGGCCGTGGTGGGGGCCATGGCCTCCGCCACGGGCTTGACACGGCCGTGGCGGAGGCC
>NZ_BDLP01000651.1:0-1324 GCF_001950415.1 Roseomonas sp. TAS13 | reverse complement strand
CCCCGCCGAAGCAGTGTCAGGAGTCCGCGCGCATGGTCCATGCCCCGCCCCGCCCGCCCGCCGGTGCGCCGCCCGTCCGGATCAACCTCTATTCCGACACCCAGACCCGCCCGACCCCGGCGATGCTGGAGGCCATGACCCGGGCCGAGGTGGGCGACGACCAGTCGGGCAACGACCCGACCATCAACGCGCTCTGCGACCGCATGGCGGCCCTGCTGGGCAAGGAGGCGGCGGTCTTCCTGCCCTCCGGCACCATGTGCAACGTCATCGCCACGCTGGTCCACACACGGCCGGGCGACGAGATCCTGGCGCATGAGACGGCGCATATCATCAACAGCGAAGGCGGCGCCCATGCCGCGCTGGGCGGGGTGCAGATCACCGGGCTCGCCGGCCCGCGCGGCATGTTCGATGCCGAGGCCGTCCGCGCCGCCATCCGCCCGCGCAACCGCAACGCCCCGCCCCAGACCATGCTGGAGGTCGAGCAGACCTCGAACCATGGCGGCGGCGCGGTCTGGCCGAAGGCGCAGCTCGATGCCGTGGCGGCGGTGGCGCATGAGCAGGGCTGGGCCACGCATATGGACGGCGCCCGGCTGCTGAACGCCTGCGTCGCCTCCGGCATCCCGGCCGCGGAGATGTGCGCCGGCTTCGACACCGCCTGGCTCGACTTCACCAAGGGCCTCGGTGCCCCGCTCGGCGCGGTGCTCTGCGGGTCGGAGGAGTTCATCGGCCATGCCTGGCGCTGGAAGCAGCGGCTGGGCGGGGCGATGCGCCAGGGCGGCGTCTGCGCCGCGGCCTGCCTCTACGCCCTCGACCACCACGTGGACCGGCTGGCCGAGGACCACATGAACGCCGCCGCCCTGGCGCGCGGCCTGAAGCAGATCCCGGGCATCGAGGTGACCGATCCGGATACCAACCTGGTCTATTTCGACCCGCGCGGCGCCGGCTTCTCGCCCGCCGATCTGCAGACGGAGCTGCGCCGCCAGGGCATCCTGGTCAGTGCCCTGGCCGGCAAGATACGCGCCTGCACGCATCTCGACGTGTCCTCGGGTATGATCGAGGAAACCCTGGCCGCCATCCGCGGCATCGTCGCGGAACGCTGATCGGCGCGACCCGGGGGAGGCTCCGCCGCCCCCGGCGTCAGGCCGCCTCGCCCAGCAGGCGGAGCGCCTCGGCCACGGTCGCGGCGCGGACCGCCGTGCGGTCGCCGGGGAAGACGTGGCGCAGCGCGCGCACCGGCCGGCCCCGCCGGGCGAGGCCGAACCAGACCGTCCCCACCGGCTTGCCCGGCACGGCGCCGCCGGGCCCGGCGATGCCCGTCACCGCC
>NZ_BDLP01000650.1:0-1331 GCF_001950415.1 Roseomonas sp. TAS13 | reverse complement strand
CATACCGGCGGAACAACCCCCTCCTCGCGGAGCGCTCATGGCGGGGTCTCGGGGGCACACTGTGCCCCTGAGCGGAGGGTCCGGGAGGCAGAGCCTCCCGGTCCAACGGCCCGATCCTCCCTTCACGCCGACAGTTCGACGCGGTCGGCGGCGAAGCGGGAGTGGGTGGCCTGGATGGGGCGGCCCTGGGCATCGGTGTTGACGCTGTCGAGGACGAGGACAACGCGGCCGGGGGCGAGGCTGAGGGATTCGGCTTCTTCCGGCGTGGCGGGGCGCGCGGTGATGCGGGTGGAACGGCGGAGATAGTCGGTGACGCCGTAGGAGGCGTAGGCGCGGGTGATGGAGCCGGTCCCGGCATAGCGCTCGGCGAAGCCGGCGAAGCGCGGCAGGGGCAGGCGGGTGAGGCCGGTGGAGATAGGCACGCCGTCGGCCTCGTGCAGCGTGACGAGCTCCAGGATGGGACTGCCCGGCGGCAGTTCGAGCGCCTCGGCCAGGGCGGCGTCGGCCATGACCTCCCGGGCGGAAAGCAGCCGGCCCCAGGCCTCACGCCCGGCGGCGGTGGCGATCTCGGAGAAGCGGGTGCGCGGCCCGATCGGATAGCGGAGCGGCGGGGCCTCCACAAAGGTGCCGCTGCCCTGGGTGGCGCGGACCAGGCCGCGTTCGGCCAGCGCGGAAAGGGCGCGGCGGACGGTGTGGCGGTTCACGCCGTACTGGGTGGCGAGCTGGGCCTCGGTGGGCAGGCGCGCGCCGCGCGGGAAGCAGCCGGCGGCGATCTCGGCCTCCAGACCGTCGGCGATGCGCTTCCAGGCGGCAATGCCGTCGCCCCGGCGGAAGGGCTCGTTCATGGGCGATGAATCATCGAATTGTCACTGGCTCGTCTTGTTGAGATGTCTATACTACTAGACATATTCGCAGAGGGGCTTCCGGGCAATGGCGGCAGAGAGCGAAACACGAGAGGGGGCCGGGGCGCCAGCCACCCCCGTCACGGCGGCGCGCCAGGCGGTGATGGCGCTCTGCGCCGCGGCGACCGGGGCGGAGCTGGACACGGCGCTGGCGGCGGTGGGCTATGCCGGGCCGGTGCAGGAGCTGCGGCGGCCGGAGACCGGGCTGGTGATGGTGCGGGGCCGTACCGGCGGCGACGGGCGCCGCTTCAACCTGGGCGAGGCGACGGTGACGCGCGCCGCGGTGCGGATCGAGGGCGGCGAGACCGGCTTCTCCTATCTGCTGGGGCGGGACGCGGTGCGGGCGCGGCAGGCGGCGGTGCTGGACGCGCTCTGGCAGGCACGGGCTGTCTCTTGATCACATCTACGCACAGCTCCACCGTAAGGCGA
>NZ_BDLP01000649.1:0-1334 GCF_001950415.1 Roseomonas sp. TAS13 | reverse complement strand
TGCTCACCCGGCTCGTCGGCGGCTGGCCCAATAGCCGCCTCGACGAACTCATGCCCTGGTGCTGGGCCGCCACCGCCTCGGGCTGACCGTCAACCCAAAGCACCAAGGGCCTCGTGGCCGCGCTTACCCTATCCCGACCGGCCGATCAAATGGATCGTCCCCTATGCCGCCGGCGGGGGCTCCGACGTGATCGCGCGGCTGGTGTCCGCCGGCCTGTCACAGCGGCTCGGGCAGTCCTTCGTGATCGACAACCGCCCGGGCGGCGCCACCAATATCGGCGCCGAGGCCGCGGCCAAGTCGCCGCCGGACGGCTATACCGCGCTGACCGCCGACAACGGCACGCTGGTCTTCAACCCGGCGCTGTTCCGGAAGCTGCCCTATGACGTGGACCGCGACTTCCGCCCCGTCGGGCTGCTCGCGCGCTTCCACATGGTGCTGGCCGTCACGAAGGAAGCCCCGGCCCGCAGCGCCCGTGATTTCGTCGAGCGCGCCAGGGCCGCGCCGCGCAGCATCAACTACGGCTCCGCCGGCATCGGATCTCCGCACCATCTGACCATGGCCCGCCTGGCGCGCGAGACCGGGATCGAGCTGACCCATGTCCCCTATCGCGGCGTCGCGCCGGCGCTGAACGACCTGCTGTCCGGCAATGTGGAGGCGATGGTGGTGGACTACGCCGCCGGCGGCGAATACCTGCGTTCCGGCCAGATCAGGCCGCTGGCGGCCTTCTCGGACGCCCGCATCGCGGGCCTTCCGGACGTGCCGGTGGTGCAGGAGGCGCTGGATCTGCGCGGCTTCGAATCCTACGCCTGGCAGGGCCTCGTGCTGCCGAAGCGCACGCCCGACGCGGAAGCCGGCCGCCTTTCCGCGGCACTCGCCGCGACGCTCCAGGACCCGGCGACCGCCACCCGCATGCGCGAGATCGGCCTTGAGCCACTGCCGGGCGGGCCCGACGCCTTCCAGTCCCTGCTCGCCAGCGAACGGAAGACCTGGGTGCCGCTGATCCGCGAACTCGGCGTCTCGCTGGACTGACACTCCGGCGGCGTTGTGGCGCAGCGCTTCGTGGCCAGCCCCGGGCGGAGGCTCCGCCTCCCCCGGTCCCCCTCCGCTGGGGACATGGCATGTCACCAGACCCCGCCTTGGGTTGGCTCGGCGTTGCGAGGTCGGCCTGCGACCCGACCCTGCGGAACAGGTGGACCAGCGGGGCTCTCGATAGGAAAGACACCGTCTCCGCGCCGGTGGTGCCGGCAGTCGCCGGAGGGCAACGCTCTCCGGCGCGATCCGGCGTCCGCGAGCGCCAACGACAATGGGTCCAGGGCCCGCAGGGTCCTGGCGGA
>NZ_BDLP01000648.1:0-1340 GCF_001950415.1 Roseomonas sp. TAS13 | reverse complement strand
GCGATTCGGGCGAGGAACGCTTCGGCCCCGTGCTTGGCGTGGTGCAATGTGCGGACCTGGACGCGGCGCTCGACTGGCTGCGCGCCCGCCCGGCACCGCTGGCCTTGTCCCTCTTTGGTGCCAGCCGGGGCGAGGAAGCGCGGATCGCAGCGGAAAGCCGCGCCGGGGCCATCGCCTGCGGCCGGGCGCTGGACCATGTGGGCTTCCCCAACCTTCCCTTCGGCGGCGTGGGGGGGTCCGGCCATGGGCGCTATCATGGCGTCGCCGGCTTCGCGGAATTCAGCGACTGGCGCGCCCGGGTGCGGCACGGGCCTTTCGCCCTGGCCCGCCTGCTCGATCCGCCGCGCGGCGATTTCGCGCGGAAGCTGGCCCGCCGCCTCCTGCGCTGAGCGGCCCCGGCGCGCGTCCGGAAGGCCGGGGCCTCAGATCCCCAGCGTCGGAAAGCCCGGAAAGAGCGAGCGGGAGCCGGGTGCGGCGGTGGCGGCCGGGGTCTCGGCGCCGCCGGTTGGACCGGGCGTCGCAGGAGGTGACAGAGGCGCGGTCTCCACCGGCGCGGGGGGCGGAGCGGGCGTGCCGGCCGGGGCGCTTCCCGGCGCGGCGGTGCCGCCCGCTGTCCCCGCCGGCGCCGAGGCCGCCGGCTGCTGCCCCGGCGCCGCGTGCCGGGCCGCGGCCGTGCCTCCGGGCTGCTCGGCCACCGTGTAGTCCGGCACCACCCGCGCCTGGCTGCCGGTGATCACCAGCACCTTCTGCCCGAGGGCCAGCGGCACCTTGTCCACCTGGGTGACGGAAAGCAGGTCCCCGTTCGCCTTGCGGACGATGTACTCATAGCCGTCGGTATCCCCGGCTGCGCGCTCCGCCGCCGAGCCGAGCAGCCCGCCGATCAGCCCGCCGCCGATCGCGCCGAAGGCCCCGGCCGTGCTGCCCTGCCCCACCGTCGAGCCGGCGATGCCGCCCGCCGCGGCGCCCGCCGTCGCCCCCGTCGTGCCATCGGCGCGTATGCCGATCGGGCGCACCCCGGCGATGGTGCCCTGCTCCACCTTGTTCGCCTGCTGCACGGCCCGCGTGGCATAGGTGTCGGGCGTGTAGTCGGCACTGCACCCTGCCAGGAGGAGGGCGAGCGGCAGGGCCGCCCGGGACGTGAGCCGCCGCATCGTCAGCATTCCGGCAGGAAGGCCCATGGCATCCGTCGGTCCATCGTGATCGCGCACCGGCCTCCGCCACCCCGCGACACGCCGGGGCCGGGGGGGGCCGGAAACGGCCCGCACCGGCCGGGCCGCGACACCGCCCCGGCCTCGCCGGGGGTTTCCGGGGGCCGAGGTAAAGCCAGCGGCGCCGTGCCT
>NZ_BDLP01000647.1:0-1357 GCF_001950415.1 Roseomonas sp. TAS13 | reverse complement strand
CCCCACGCCGCCTCGGCGCGGCGGCGGCGGCGGTGCTCGCCCTGGCGCTGGCCGGCCTCTGGTTCGCGCCACGCCTGCTCGACTGGACCGCCTGGCGCGGCCAGCTCGCCAGCCTGGCGGCGCAGCGGCTGGGCATGGCGGTGACACTGTCCGGCCCGGTCCATCTGACCCTGCTGCCGGAGCCGATGCTGGAGGCCGAGGGCGTCACGGTCGGGTTGCCGGAAGCCTCGCTGGGCTTCGGCGCACGGGCGCTGAACCTGAAGCTGGATGGCTGGTCCCTGCTGGCCGGGCGCATGGCGCCGCGCGAGCTGACGCTGGTCGGGGCGGATATCCGCCTGCCCTGGCCGCCGGTGCCGAGCTTCGCCTTCTCCGCCTCGCTGGCCTCCTTCCAGGCGGAGGTGGTGGACAGCCGTCTCACCATCGGCAGCATGGTCTTCGAACGGGTGCGGGCGAAGCTCTCCGCCGGCTCCTATTCCGAGGCGATGCGCGCCACCGGCAGCTTCGTGCCCATGGAGGTCTGGGCCGGGAGGGAGGTGCGCTTCGACGCCACGCTGGGCCGGGCGGGCTTCGACGGCACCATGCCGCTGGACCTGACGCTGTCTTCCGGCGGCACCACGCTCGCGGCGCGCGGCACCCTGCCACCCGAGGGCGGGCTGGAGGGGCGGATCGAGGCCTCGGGGCCGGATCTCTCGCTGATGCTGCCGGGGCCGCCGGGGCCCTTCCGGGCGCAGGGGCGGCTTTCCGCCTCGGCCGACCTGATCATCGCGGATGGGCTGGACCTCGATTTCAACGGCAACCCGGCGCGCGGGGCGATGACGCTGCGGCTGCGACCGCAGCCCCGGCTGGACCTGTCGCTGGCGGCCGGGCGGCTGAACCTCGATCCCTGGCAGAACAGCCTGCGCGCCGGCGGCGGCCTGCCCTTCGGCCTGGATTTCTCGGTGGAGGCGGCGACCCTGCGCGGCGTGCCGCTGCGGCGCCTGCGTGCCTCCGTCTTCCGCGACGGGGACCGGCTGAGCCTGACCGATGCCTCCGCTGTTTTGCCGGGCGAGACCCAGGTGACGATGAACGGCGCGACCGCCGGCAAGCGGCTGGAGACGGTGCTGGATTTCCGCAGCGAGGAGCTGCGGGCGACGCTGGCGGCGCTGGGCTGGCCGTTGCCGAGCCTGGCGCCGGACCGGCTGCAACACGCGGATGGCCGTGCCCGGCTGGTGATCGAGGACGGGCAGGTGGCCGTGCCGGAGCTGAGCGCCACGGTGGACGGCACGCGCCTGTCCGGCGCGGGCGTGTTCCGGCAGGGCTTCGCATCGCCGCCAGGGGCGGGTTCCGCCGCCGGCCAGGGCGGCGCCCCCCAGCCCGG
>NZ_BDLP01000646.1:0-1362 GCF_001950415.1 Roseomonas sp. TAS13 | reverse complement strand
GGAGCTGTGCGTAGATGTGATCAAGAGACAGGCACGGTCCAGGTGGTGCATCGTGTCTGAGCCCCGCCCCGCCCCGCGGCGCCCGGCGCTGCTCGCCGCGACCGCCCTCCTCGCCCTGGCCTTCGCCCCTGGCGTGCGTGCCGAGGGTTCGGTGCGCCTCCTCCCCAGCCCGCCCATGCCCAACGAGGCGCAGTACGACGCCGCCGCCCGGTCGCTCGCCAGCCAGCTGAACCAGCCGATCACCGGCGCCGGCAACATGCCGGTGGTGGAGGGTGGCGACGCCCCGCCCTCGCTGGAGGCGCTGCAGGCCGCCCGCCCGGGCGACCTGCCCGGCGACGGGCTGGAGACCGGCCGCGCCGAGGTGCTCCGGCAGGCCGCCATGACCTATGGCGCCCAGGGCGGCCTCGCCGCCCGCTCTTTCGCCATCAACGAGATGCTGCGCCGCTACGAGGCCCAGCTCACCGCCACCTACGACTTCCGCCCCCTGGTGCTGCCGGTGGGCGGCGGCCAGACGCTGATGCGCCCGCCCATCGTCTCCGAGGCGCAGATGGCCTTCGCGCTGGGCGAGAACGGCCAGGTGGCGCGCGAGACCTCCTGCATCTTCGAGATCACCCGCGAGGCACAGCTGACCTCCGCGCCGCCGGACTGGCGCTCCTACCTGGTCCGTGCCTGGGGCAGCCCGGCCCGCCCGGCCGACGCGGCACTGCCGCGCACCCGCCAGGAGGTGGCCTACTGGAACCGTGGCGTCGCCGAGGGTTGGGCCCAGGGCGAGAAGCAGGCGGTGACGATCTTCCTCTCCGATCTCGGCCGGTTGCAGCGCGACATCGTCGGCATGGCCCGCTACCGGGTGCTGCTGCGCGCCGGGCTGGTGGAGGAGCCGCGGGTCGCCTTCGAGACCCGCAACACCGAGGGCGGCCGGTCGCGGCTGAACATCGGCGACCGGGTGGTGCGCATCACCGAGCAGCCCGGTCTGCAGGCGAATATCCGGCGCTGGCAGCCTGGGGCAGGCTGCCGATGAACCTCGTCCTGCCGCTGCCAGCCGAAGTCGGCGAGGCGACCGCCCCGGCGCGCGACCCGGATCCCTGGCCCGGCGAAGGCCAGCGCTGGGTGACGGAGCCACGCAAGCAGGCGCCGGGGCTGGATGCGCTACTGGTCTGGGCCTACGAGCACGGCGCCTCGCGCATCGCCTTCCAGACCGGCCACCCGGTCTGGGTCCGCATCCACGGCCGCAACCGCCGCGCCACGCGCGGCATGCTGAGCGAGGTCGAGCTCGGCGACATCACCAACCACCTCTACGGCGCCGACGGCACCGCCCGCCTGCAGGGCGGCTCCGACTTCGACGTCAGCTACGAGGCTGTCTCT
>NZ_BDLP01000645.1:0-1371 GCF_001950415.1 Roseomonas sp. TAS13 | reverse complement strand
GCCGACGACGCGCACATCCTCCGGCGGATGGGCGGCGGACAGCATCACCACGAGGGGCGCCGATGCCCTGGCGCCGGCGCGGAGGGGCGAGGGGGCGAGGGCGTTCACGCCGCCACCCCCGGAGCCATCCCCAAGGAAGCGCCCAGGCCGGGCAGGGCTTCGCGCAGATGTGCGACCATCCGCGCCCCGGCCTGCCCGTCCCAGAGAGGGATCGGCCGGGCGGCGGGCCAGCGGCCCTGGAGGACCTCCTCCACCGCCCCGGGCAGATCCTCCGGCCGGACCAGCCGGTTGGCACCGGACAGCAGCGTCACCGGCCGCTCGGTGGAAGGGCGCAGGGTCAGGCAGGGCAGGTCCAGCGCCGCCGCCTCCTCCTGCAAGCCGCCGCTGTCGGTGGCGACCAGCCGGGCCCGCGCCATCAGCGACAGGAAGGCGCCGTAGCGCAGGGGCGGCAGGCGCAGGATGCCGGGGGGAAGCGTCAACCCCTGCGCGTCCCCGAGGGCGGCCCCAAGGGCGGCCAGCCGTGCCGCCGTGCGTGGATGCAGCGGCCAGACAAGGGGCAGGCGGCGCGCGGCCTCGCCGGCGGCGCGCAGCAGCGCGGCCAGCGCGGCGGGGCTGTCCACATTGGCCGGGCGGTGCAGGGTGAGCAGCCCGTAGCCGCCGGGCCGCAGCCCCCCGGGCAGCGGCAGCCGACGGGCGGCGGGCAGGGCGCGGAGGAGGCTGTCCACCATCGCATTGCCCACCGCCCGGACCGTCCGGGGGGAATGTCCCTCGGCCAGGAGGCGGGCGGCCGTTTCCTGGTCGGGGGCCCAGAGGAGGTCGCTCACCGCATCGATGGCGCGGCGGTTGATCTCCTCCGGCATGTCGCGCTCGCCGCAGCGCAGCCCAGCCTCCAGATGCGCCACGGGGATACCCAGCTTGCGCGCCGCCAGCGCGGCGGCCAGGGCGCCGTCCACGTCGCCGGGCACCACCACCAGGGCGGGGCGGCGCGTTTCCCAGAACGCGGCGCAGGCCATCAGGGTGCGGCCGGTCAGCTCGGCATGGCTGCCCCCGGCGATGCCAAGGGAGACGTCCGGCGCCGGCAGGCCGAGATCGGCCAGATGGTCGCCGAACATGGCGGCGTCGTGGTGCTGGCCGGTGTGCAGGATCACCGGCCGTGCGCCCATCGGATTCTCCCGCAGCGCGTGCCAGAGGGCGGCGATCTTGGGCAGGTTCGGCCGGGCGGCGGCCACCAGGTGCAGCTCGGGCAGGCGCGGCCCGGGCGGAGGGGACGGGGCGGGCCCTGGCGCGGCGGGGGCGGGACCGTCCGGCAGGCGGGTTTCCGGGGCCGCGGGGGAGGCGGGGCGGGGCATGGCGTCAGGCCGGGGCCAGGGC